>NZ_JAMXYB010000035.1:0-28484 GCF_024129495.1 Acinetobacter sp. S4400-12
GGCTGCTGTAGTGGCTTATTGTTTGAATCCCAATAAGCCAACTTTCCAAAATATGTTAAAAGGCTAAGTGGATTTCATCGAACTCAGGTTAGGTAATTTTTTATAAAAAAATATTGTAAAAAAACCTCCATGCCCGGGCAGGAGGTTTTTGAGCTTCACTTCTATTTAGATCTGCTTCGGCTCGCCCACTTCAGCTTGTAGATGTTTGCGGATGGTGGCAAAAGAGAAATTCTTGCTGTCCATACGTTTTGGCAGAATATAGGCACCTTGTTGGCCCTTTACCTTGAAATTGACTAGGATAAATTCAGGGGTGTTATACCACTCGTAAATATCTTTCCAGCCAATTGCACCCACACCTTCCTGCATGCCCATTTTCTGGCGCATCACGAGGCCATGCGGTTGTACGCCTAGACGAATGCCCTTGATTTCCTGAACTGGAAATTCATTCATCTTGCGTTTGACATACCATTCCATGCCAAATGTACGAATCAGGTAGTACAGCACCACACAGACAATCGCCACCCAGCAGAAGACGGTCGAATAGTTCTTGAGCAGAATAATACCCAGAATGGAAAGGGCCACAATAACACCCATGATCAGCCAGGCTTTCATGCCAATTTTATTGGTGCTACGCCAGATCGTCAGCTGAGCATGGCGCTGCTCTGCTTCTGAAATTTCATAGTTCACAGGCTGTAGGGTATAAGCGTATAAATTTTTCGCGGTCATAATGAAATTAACAGATTTAAAACTTTAAAAAGTTTAGCATTAATTGGATGCATTCAGTGAGTATATTGTTCCAAAATCAGTCAAATTATAGGGAAGCCAGTTCGGTAGCCTGTTGATCGTGCTCATGGCTTAAACTTTGCTTTAACTGACTGAGTTGATTCAGAATACTAAAGATCAGCGACAGTTGCTGTAAGATGATCAATGACTTTTGGTCATCTTCCCGATTGTCGGACAGGCGCTGACGAATATCCAGCAGCATCTTGGGAGCACTCAGATCCGGCATTTCATCATGCAGCAATGCACCGTGAATATCGATCAGCGCCTTGTCGAGCAAGTCCAAAATATCCTGATCCTGAATTTTTTCCCGATGCGCACCCAAGGCCGCAATATAGCTGATAAAGGTATGGTTCAGGCATAAGAACTCAAAAGCCAGTGATTTTTGCTGCGGATCGAAGTCGGGTTCAGTGGCCAAGGTTGAAATCAGCGAAGCCACTTCAGCATCGGTATTATGCGCAGCGCGGCGCACCACCCGATATTTCAGGCCATTATTGCGTCCTGACTTATACTGTTCAATTACTTCGCCCAGATAATCACACTCGGCTTGTAGGGTACGATTGATGCTGCGCGGTAGACGACGGAATTTCCAGTCGGGGAAGATAAAGCTCACCCCAAACCAGGCAATCGCACAGCCAATCAGGGTGTCGATCATGCGCGGGAAGGCTGCGGCAAAGCCCATTCCATCCAGGTTAAAGTTAATCAGGGCCAAAATGGTAATAAAGGCCGTGGCCTGAGCATACTGTTTGCTGCGTAATTCAAAGAATAAAATACCACTGATGACCAGCAGTAATAACTGTCCTTCTACTGACGGCACAAAATACAAAATCGCATAACCCAGCGTAATACCGGCCAGCGTCCCAATAATGCGTAAACGTAAGCGGCGCTTGGTGGCGTTAAAGTTAGGCTGGCTGACAAACAGGGCCGTCAGCAGAATCCAGTAACCGTATTCAATATCGGTTAGCTGCACAAAGATATAACTGATCAGCAGCACAATCGACAGGCGAATGGCATGCCGGAACAGCACGGATTCAGGTGTCAGATGCTGCTTGATCCGTATTTTAATATCCTCCCAGCCTTTAAGATCATCATCTTTCAGCTGGTGGTCAATATACTTGGCCCGGTCAAATTTGATATGACGCTCAGTTTCCAGATTACGCAGCTGGGCATCAATCGACTTCAGGTTTTGATAGAGCGAAAATAAGGCATTTACCCAGACCTGATCATATTGCTGTTCTTGTCGTAGCTTTTCCAGAGACTGTCTCAGATTGCCAAAGGCATGTTTGAAACGCTTGTTATGTACATAGGTGGTGCGGAGCTGAATACTATCCGCCAGGTCCTTACAGGCTTTGGCCTGTAGGGACAGGATGCGTTGAAAACGAAACAGCACATCACTGTGTTCAAACAGCTTGGCCAGTTTCTGGTAGTCAATATGTGCCGAATCGGCCCGCTCATGAATATCCTGCGCGACAAAATAGTATTGCAGGCTGCGGCGGGTGTCCTTCTGCCCACGGTCACCTTTCAGGCGGGTTAACAGCACTGTTTTCATTTCATTAAAAATCGAAATGAGTTTGCCATTTTCCAGAGATAGCTCAATGATACTCTGCTGATAGCTATTCGGGGTCATGTCGACATCAAACAGATTGGACTTGGCATATAGAAAGTCACCCAGTGAGGCATAGCATTTGGCCAGACTATCCTGCGCACGATGCGCCGGAAAGAAGAGAAAGCTTAAGGTGGAGAGCAGACCATACCACATGGCCCCAATCACCAATAAGCCGGCCTGCACATACCAGCCATCAAACAGGTCAACGCCCAGCATGGAATAGACGGACACCACCAGACAGCCATACGAAATTGTGGCATAACGCCGTCCCAGTGAACCGAGCAGAATCAGGGCTATACAGGAGACAATTAAAGCCAGCGCAAACAGAATCGGATAAGGAAATAGTAGATACACACCAACAGCGGTTATAAAGAAACCGAGATAGGTATACAGTTGATTCAGGATGCGCACCGAAAAGCGGTCATCAATATCGCTTAAGCCAGCTGCTACCACTCCCAAGGTGAGGGGAATAGTCATTAATTGCTGCCCCATAAAATAGGGCACAAAGGCTGTGCCTATAAACGCGACCAGCATACGCAGGTTATACATCAAGGTCGTATTATAAGTGGTGCGTTTAAGATGATTAAGCCAAGATTTCAACGGTGATCCTTTATCCTTCGGTCTGGTGTGGGGGAGAGTGAATATTCGCGTAAAAATGCGATCTCGATAACATTTAATTTCCATATAAATCATACTATGTGCTGTGTTAACTTGTCTGCATTCATCGCGTTAAATCTTAAATCATGAACTCAAGCAATACAGTACAGTAGCCTTATCGTATGTCCTGGATTATTTTATTGGCTTCGCTGACTGCATTGGGGCCTTTATCCATTGATATGTATCTGTCTGCCTTGCCAGAAATGGCCGCAGACTTTGGGGTCAGTACCCAGATGGTCGCTAACAGTTTACCTGCCTATTTTCTGGGGCTGGCGCTTGGGCAGCTGATTTATGGTCCGATCAGTGACCGGGTTGGACGTAAGCCGCCGCTGTATTTCGGGCTCTGTCTTTATATTGTGGCGAGCGTGTTGTGTATCTTTGCCCAGAATGAGTGGAGCCTGATTGCAGCGCGGATTTTGCAGGCCTTAGGCGGCTGTGTAGGCGTGGTCATGGTGCGTGCTGCGATTCGTGACCGTCTGGATATGCAGTCGGCCGCTCAAGCTTTTGCCAGCATGATGATTGTGACCAGTATCGCACCGATTGTTGCACCCAGCTTGGGCGCTTGGGTTTTGATTTTTTATGATTGGCACATGATCTTTGTGGTCCTCATGATGAGTGGCCTGTTTATGCTGGCTTGCGTACATTTTCTGTTTGAAGAAACGCTAAAGCCGGAACAGCAGCTGAAACTGAACTTTCAGCAGGTATTAAGTCTGTACCGTACCATTTTTCAGGACGAGAGTTTTCGGCATCCAATGCTGGTAGGCTGTCTGTCGGGTGGCATCATGTTCAGTTATATCAGTGCCTCTTCGGCTATTTTTATGGACCGTTACCAGCTGAGTGAACAGCAGTTTGCCTATGCATTTGGAGTAAATGCGATGGGGATCATGTTATCTTCAGCGCTTAATAAACATCTGGTGGGACGTTTCTCGATACGCGAGCGACTTCAACTGGGACTATGGCTACAAGCCCTTGGGGTGAGTGCTTTACTCATTATGGGGCTGCTGGATACTCAGTCAGTCGTTCCCGTTCTGGTCGCCCTGTTTTTGGTCGTGGCGGCAGTGGGTTTTACCGGTCCTAATGCGATGGCACTGGCCATGTCCGAACAGGGCGCGCGAGCGGGCACCGCCAGTGCCATTATCGGCAGTATGCAATTTACCTGCGGCTTGTTGGGTGGGGTTTTACTCAACTTTTTACTCTGGAATGCATTATTGAATATGGCTTTGGTGATGACCTTGCTGGTGTGTATTGCAATACGGATGCAGTTTAAATTAGCCTGAGCAATCGAGCCTAAAGAAGGCATCAAAGCGGTGGAGTGTAAAAAAAAGCCAAGGGCTTTGTCCCTGGCTTTTTGAGTAAAACAAAACTTCTTAATCAGTGATTTAAAAATACTGCGAATTCCTCTACCGGAACACGCGGTGTGATATAGCTGTTGATAATATGATCAGGGTCGGCATAACCCAGCGCCATGCCACAAATCAGTTCTTCCTCTTGTCCTGCACCGACCACTTCCAGCACAAGCTGATTAAAAGGATTCCAGGCAGCTTGTGGACAGGTATCCAGGCCACGCGCTTTGGCGGCAATCATGACATTTTGGATCATCATGGAAACATCCATTTTAGAGCCGATGCCCAGCGCCTTATGTAAAGTAAAGAAGAGCCCTACCGGTGCATCAAACAGTTCATAATTTCGCAGCTGTTGACGAGCCATCTTCTCTTTTTCGCCTTTTTGAATGTTGAGCAGGCCATATAAGCCCCAGCCATTTTCACGACGACGTTCTATAAAAGGCGAAAACCATTGCTGCGGATAATAGGAGAAAGTTTCGCCATAGTGTTCTGCTAGCGCAGGATTAGCCTGTAATTCGATTTGCGCCTGACACACCTGTTGTACCAGTTCATCCCGCTTCTTGCCTGTCAGCACATACACTTTCCAGGGCTGGATATTGGTTCCTGAAGGTGCACGACTCGCAACGGTTAAAATATCTTTGAGCAGCTCGGTGCTGACCGGCGTATCTAAAAAAGCACGCACGGAATGACGTGAGCAAATGGTGTGGTCTACTGCACGAACGAGGTTTTGATCCATTTTGATATCCAATCTTATATCCTTACGATTTTGAATGACTATAAACTAAACAAACAGTTTGGTGGGCACAAAGTGAATAACGTGATGAGCTGTTATAATTTTTTTCATTCTGAGGGGAATTAAAATGCCTGTTTCAAGAGCTAAATCTCCTGATTTTTTAAGTGATCTATTAGGGTCATAATATGCAGGATAAACTGCTGCAAGCTCTTATAAGCGGCTGAAAGCGTGATAACAGGCATCTCTTGAGGCCTTTAAGCTCCTGGAAAGTTCCAGATGGTAGACGACTAAAGTAGCCAGAAGATCAAATTTGAATGTAGAGATTAAGAGTTTATTTGAATTAATAAATGCTAAATTTTATATAAGAAATAATAACTTATAATAATTTTTTATAGGTGATTTAACTATTTCTAATAAAAAATAATAAAACTTTATACAAAGAAACAGCATAATGTGCGACTTTTCATCTGAATACATGTGCTTTGAAGAAATTCAGCTTTACATGGCTAAGATCTACTTAAAATAAAGTTATTCCAAACGGCTTATTTTAAGCCAATTAGGTTGAAAGCGCTCAGAAAAATGTAAAATATTTTTGGGTAGTAAATGACAGTGATTCATCAGCTTTCATATAATTAACTGCTCGTTTTGAGCAGGCATGAAGTTGAAAGACAGGCTGTTTTTTCGCTTTTATAAATCTCTCATTTATTGAATATGATCATCATGATGATATTCATAAGTTTGAAAGGGATGATTAAGCGTTTTGTGATTCTAAAAGTGAGAGATGACTTCGAGGCATTTCTGGCGTAGTCATCGTAGGTTGCAAGCAGACTGCAACATAAAGTGACTTTTAGAACGACAAAAAACTCCAGATCATCTTGGGCAAAAATTATGGATTTTACTTTTAACGCATTTTATACCTTGATCGCGGCAGCTATCGTGCTGTTACTCGGACGTTTCCTGGTCAATAAAATCGAATTCTTAAAACGTTACAACATTCCTGAGCCTGTAGCAGGTGGTCTGGTTGCAGCGATTCTCTCATTGCTGGTACACACATTCTGGGGTTATAGCATTACCACAAGTGCCCAATTGCAAACCAGTTTTATGCTAATTTTCTTCTCCTCAATCGGTCTGAGCGCCAACTTTTCCAAACTACGTGAAGGCGGGATTGGGCTGGTGATCTTCCTGATGGCGATTTCTACATTCATTGTGATACAAAACGTCGTAGGGATCAGTCTGGCGACCTTGCTGGGCATCGATCCGCTGATTGGTCTGATTGCGGGTTCAATTACCTTGACCGGGGGACATGGTACAGCAGGAGCATGGGGTGAAATTCTGGAAGTTCAGCACGGTATTCAGGGTGCGCTTGCACTGGGAATGGCCAGTGCGACTTTTGGCCTGATTATTGGCGGAATCATTGGTGGACCTTTGGCTAGGCTTCTGATTAACCGTCACAATCTGGCGACTGAGCGTACCAACCAGCAGATTGAAAAGCGCAACAATACCCCGATGGATATTAATTCTACGGAATATATTCCATTTGAATATCCACATCAGGTACGTCTGATTACCGCGGATAACGCAATTACAACGCTAGGCCTGTTTGCCGGTTGTCTGGCATTTGCAGAATTTATGACCGGTTTTAGCCGAGGGACGGCATTCGAGCTGCCGACTTTCGTATGGGCGCTGGCAGGCGGTGTGATTTTGCGTAATGTGCTGGAAGGTATTTTTAAAGTTCAGGTCTTTGACCGGGCGATTGATGTTTTTGGAAATGCGTCCTTGTCGCTTTATCTGGCGATGGCATTGCTTTCTTTAAAACTCTGGCAACTGGCAGATCTTGCAGGACCATTGATGGTGATTTTGGGGGCGCAGACCTTAACTATGGCCTTATATGCAGGTTTCATTACCTTCCGTGTGATGGGTAAAAACTATGATGCTGCGGTACTGGCAGCCGGTCACTGTGGTTTTGGCATGGGGGCGACTCCGACTGCGGTAGCCAACATGCAGGCGATCACCAATACCTATGGCCCATCGCATAAGGCGTTCCTGATTGTGCCGCTATGTGGTGCATTCTTTGTTGACCTGATCAATGCAACGGTCATTCAGATGATTCTAAAGTTCTTTATATAATTTTTTGTATACAAAACTTTGGGAATGCAGATCGGTTAATGGAAATAATGACCAGTATGTACCTGATTGCAATTTTGTTAATCAAGGCGCAGAGCGAACTGTTCCAGCATGGCTATTCTGCTAAACACCAAGATCAAGTCAATTTAAAGAGCTGCTAAAACTTGGCAGCAAAAGCCCCGACTGGTTCGGGGCTTTTTTACTGGCTGGAAATAGGAAAAGAGATTTAAAAATAGTGGAGATAGCCCTGATAGATGATAAAACCGCTGATCAGGCTCGCCCAGACCGGCAATTTGGAACGAAGCAATAACATCATGAGGAGGACAAATAGCAGATCCGACCAAGAGCTGAAAGAACGCTGCGACAGATCGAGCAATAAATACAATAACAAACCCACCACAGCTGCATTGATGCCACTAACTGCCCGCTGAATATAGCGTTGTTGCATCAGCCAGGACCAGTAAGGCAGGGCGGCAAAGACCAGCAAAAACGAGGGCAGAAAAATCGCACAAGTGGCAAGAAGGGCATTGAGCCAGGGAAAGGCTGTCCATGGAAGCAAGGCACCCACATAACTGGCAAAGCTAAACAGGGGACCGGGCATCAGCTGGGCGAAGGCATAACCCAAGTCAAATGACGGCCCGGAAACTAGATGTGTGGCCACGAAATCCTGATAGAGCAGTGGTAAAACCACATGGCCTCCCCCAAAGACCAAGGAACCGGTCTGATAGAAATCTGCGAAAAATTGCAGACTTTTCCATTCAGTGAAGTGGACAATAAGCGGAAGCAGTAAAAAGGGCGCGATAAAGATAAGCAGCCAATAAGGTGCAGCAGACTTTCTGGCAAATGCTGAATCAATGGCTGGAGCATGCTCTGCATTTGGCTGTTGAGCAGACGCTGGCCCAGACCTGGCCATGAGCAGGCCACTGATGGCTCCCAGCAGAATTACTAAAAGCTGGTTAAAACTGACGCTGATCACCACAAGCAAAAGGGTCGAGATCAGCACCACGGCATATTGCCAGGCCGTTTTACAGAGACTGTTCAACATCTGCCAGAACGCCCAGGCGATCACAGCGAAAACCACGAGTTGCAGGGTGTGAAAGCTATTTGCATCTAAGATATAAAAATAATGCTGTTCTAGCAGTGCAATGCCTGTCATGAGCATCGCAGAAGGGAGGGTGAATCCCAGCCAGGCCATCAATGCGCCGGCATAACCTCGCTGTAGATAACCAATGGAAAGACCGACCTGACTGCTACTTGGACCCGGAAGCAGATGGGCCAGCGCTACCAGCTGACCATATAGCGGGTCGTCTATCCACTTTAACTGCATGACAAATTTACGGTGAAAAAATACCAGATGGGCGGCAGGTCCGCCAAAGGAAACACAGCCAAGTTGTAGGAAAATCAGGAAAATCTGGTATAACGAAGGTCGAGTCATACAGTTGCTGCAAAAATATAGATAAGCTAAGCCAACTGTATGACAGTTTTACGAAATTCTACAGATTATTTGCGCATGTGTTTATACACTATGCTGTTTTGGGTGAGGAAGGTCTTCGCTACATGCAGAATTATGTATTGAGTCTGGTCATTATAAGTGTGGTGGTGCTTGGTGGTTGCCAAACTGTGCCCATGACATCTTTGACCAATCATTTACAGTCTGCTGTCATTATAGAAGCCCAGTCACGTCCACATCTCATTAATTTCTGGAAGATAAAAAAAACCGAACAGCGGCCGATTGTTGCCCTGGTCTTAGGTAGTGGCGGGGCGCGTGGGTATGCGCATATTGGTGCGATTGAGGTGCTGGAGCAGGCGGGCATCCGTCCCGACTTTATTGTAGGTACCAGTGCCGGCAGTCTGGTCGGATCCATCTATGCCAGCGGTAAGCCGGCAATTGAATTACGCAATATTGCCCTTAACATGAAAGCGAATGATGTCCGGGACATCCGTTTGGACCTGAAAGGCTTCTTTGATGGTAAAAAGGTCGAAGACTATGTCAATCTGCAGGTTGACCAGATGCCGCTGCAGGACATGAAAATTCCAATGTTTGTGGTGGCAACAGCACTTAAAGAAGGCAAAAAGGTGGTCTTTAATTATGGCAATACTGGACAGGCGGTACGTGCATCCGTATCCATTCCGAGCATGTTTATTCCCACGCTGATTCAGGGTCAGGAGTATGTGGATGGCGGGCTAGTGAGTCCGGTACCGGTTAAGGTTGCACGTGAACTCGGCGCCGATATTGTTATCGCCGTGGATATACTGGCACAGCCTATACACACCGAAACCAGCAATGTCTGGGGACTGTTTAACCAGAATATTAATATTATGCAGCAGCGTCTGGCCCATGAAGAGCTGCAATATGCCGATGTCGTCATTCAGCCGGACTTGCGTGAGAAAGGCCATATTTTCGATGTACGCGGTCGGGAAATGACGATGCAGGCCGGAATTGAGGCGACCCAATACAAGCTAACCGAGATTGCCCAAGTTTATCAAAAGCATAATTATATTCGCGGACATCGTATTCCCCAGTTGTTGACCCATGAAGCACAATAACATTTTGGAAAATCAGCCGATCTTTTCCTCTTTTTGAATACGGGATGAAAGCTGTTGGAACTAGATCTCCTCCAGATACTGAGCAGGGCTATCGTTTTTGTCTATGAGCTGATTATCTCCCTCAGCTATTTATTGCTGATATATTCACAAGATATAGAATATAATTAAATACAAGAGATTGAATTATAAAAATATAATGTTTTTATAAAACTCTATTGATGTTAATTTGAACTTTTAACATATTTGTTTATAGACTTAAGTTAAGCAAATATTTCAAAAACATAATCTGCATGCCAGAATGTATTTTAATGAATACTAAAAAATTTGAGAGCTTTATGAATCATATTGAAATTGGACAACACGTTAAACTGGCACAATTTGAATCTTATATTTTCACCGTAACTGCTGTGCATGCAGATGGTTCGGTTGATATTGAAACCACACTTGATGGGCAGCAAATACTCAATTATGAAAAGGTTGCTCGAGAAATGCTCAAACGGGTCGAGGAAGAAAAATAGCTTAAGCATTAAAGTGCTGCTGATTAAAGTCGAGTATTTGCTGATAAAGTGCAATTCAAATATAGGTCGTTTATTTGCCTTAAATAAACTCTTATTTAATTTAAGCTTATTTTCTGCATGCTGAAAATGCGATAGAAATAATTAAATATACTTTTTTCTATATAAAGTAATTTTCTGTATAAATAATTGTGATGTTTTATTTGCCGAATTGAACATTTTATTTATGTTAAAATTGATATAATAATGACCTATATCATTGTCATTCAAAGAGTTCAGAAAAAACGATGACCCTTTTAGATCAAATTGCCCCAGTATCGGATGACCAGTCTGAGTTAACGATGTCCGTTCTGATGACACCAGATATGGCGAATTTTTCAGGAAATGTTCATGGGGGCACCATTCTGAAACTACTGGACCAAGTGGCTTATGCTTGTGCCAGCCGCTATTCGGGCAGTTATGTCGTGACCCTATCTGTAGACAAGGTGAATTTTAAAGAGCCGATTCATGTCGGTGAATTGGTGACTTTCCTGGCCAGTGTGAATCATGTTGGTCGTACTTCTATGGAAATTGGTATTCGTGTAGAAGCACAGAATATTCAAAAACGTACTGTACGTCATACCAATAGCTGTTATTTCACCATGGTTGCAGTTGATGAAAATGGTAAGCCAAAACAGATTCCACCGCTGAAACTCGATAATGACTGGAAACGCTGCCGTTTTGAAGCTGCAGAGCAACGTAAAGTGGCCCGCTTGCAGGAAAATCATCATCCATCCTGCAGCATTTATAAAAAAACTGCCCATAGCTAAATAGTGAAGTTGTCATGAAAAAAGCCTTTTTTTGAAAGGTCTTTTTGATGAAAACCAAATACAGGCTCTAGTCGGGCCTTTATTTTTATCTTAATATGAAACGATACGTATCGTTTCGATTGTGGAGCTTTTAAAGGTGGAAGAAAAATCCTCACGCCGTCAGGACGAGATTTTACAGGCAGTCAAGCAGGCTTTGACTGAAGGTGACTATTCCCAGCTGACTGTTGAAGATATTGCTGCCCGGGCAGGCGTGGGAAAATCAACCATTTATCGCTGGTGGAAACATAAATCGGAACTGGTGCTGGATACTTTCAAGCAGCATACCGCTTCGGTATTTGAACTGAATGCAGAAGAAAGCTTGAGAACCAATTTGATCCAGCAGTTAAGCCTGCTTGCCCAGGCTTTAAATCATCCAGTGGGGCGGGCCTTGCTGGTGGTGATTGCGGATCATCGGGAATTGACGAGTGAGTTTTTTCAGCAGTATTTATTGCCGCGTCGCCAGCAGACCCATGAATTACTGCAACAGGCCATTCAGCGCGGTGAGATCCGGGCAGATTATCCTTTTGATCTGATGCTGGATAGCCTGTATGGCCCGATTCATTATCAGATTATCTTTTTTAACCGGCTGCCGGATGAAGTCTATATTCAGAAGCTGGTCGACCTTGTATTAGCTCCAGTGCTGGTTTCTGTTTGAGCGTGTGACTTTTAAAAGTGGGTGTTATGTCAGTTGCTCCTGAGCGGTTATGGAATCGCTCATTCATTCTTTGCTTGTTGAATAATTTTTTTCTGTTTGTTTATTACTTTGCTTTATTGACCATTTTGCCGATTTATATCATGAAAGATCTGGGCGGAACGGTCAAGGAAGCGGGTTTGGCTTTAACCCTGTTTTTGGCATCTTCTATTGCGATCCGGCCGTTTTCCGGGCTGATCATTGAAAAGCTGGGCAAAAAAGTCTCTCTACGTGCTGCCGGAGTGATCTTTGCCCTGTTTGCCTTTAGTTATCTGCTGGTCGACAGTATGAGCTCCCTGCTGGCAGTCCGGTTTTTTCATGGAATCTGGTTCAGTATTCTGACCACCGTGACGGTACCGATAGCCAACGAATTTATACCGGAGCACTGTAAAGGTGAGGGGATGGGCTATTTTGTGATGTCCACCAATCTGGGAGTGGTCTTTGGGCCGCTTCTGGCGCTGAGCATCATACAAGTGACCAGCTTTCAGGTGCTCTTTGGCCTGCTGGCGGTGATTATTTCCATCGGGCTGATTTTCTGCTGGATGCTGAATATCACGGAACTTCCTCCAGCCACACCGCGAAAGGCGGAAAAATCCAGGTTTAGTCTGCATGATATTCTGGAGTTAAGGGTGCTGGCAGTCAGCTTTGTGGCGCTACTTACGGCATTTTCCTATTCCAGTATCACCAGCTTTATTACGCCTTATAGTGAGTCTAAGCAGCTCTTGGCTTATGCCGGAATATTTTTTATTGTGTTTGCTGTATCGATGCTGCTGGTGCGTCCCTGGGTGGGCAAAATTTATGACCGCAAAGGTCCAAGCGCGGTGATTTATCCTTCGTTTGTTTTTTTCGCAATTGGTCTGCTCATCGTCAGTCTGGTTTCTAATCAGTGGATATTATGGTTGTCAGCAATCTTTATCGGCATCGGCTATGGGTCCTTATTTCCATGCTTGCAAACTCTGGCAATTCAGTCGGTTGAAAAACAGCGCATGGGCCATGCGATTTCGACTTTCTTTACCCTGTTTGATCTCGGTCTGGCTGTGGGGTCGATCGTGATGGGACTGCTGATTGCACAATGGGGCTTTGAACAGACCTATATCTTCTGTGCAATTCTAATCATGCTGACCCTATGGGTTTATCATCAATATGTAGCCAAAAAATACCATGCAATTGTGGGCAGCTAAGAGAGGGACCAGCAGATGGAATTAAGACATTTACGCTATTTTGTGACAGTGGCGAATGAACTGAACTTTACCCGCGCCGCTGAAAAATTAAATACCGTACAACCCTCCTTGAGCCAGCAGATTAAGGACCTGGAACGCGAAGTCGAGGTACAGTTACTCAAACGCAATAACCGTAAAGTGGAGTTGACCGAAGCCGGACAGGCCTTTTTAAAAGAGGCGCTATTGAGTCTGGAACATGCCGAGCGTGCCATACAGCTGGCCAGACAAATCGCCCATGCCAATAAGGACCAGCTCAATATCGGCTTTGTACCTGTGGCGGAAATGAAAGTTTTCCCTTATATCATGCCAACCATCCGGGCACATTTTCCGGAAGTGAAAATCAATTTTCATAGTCTGACAGATGCCCAGCAGTTCAGGGCCTTAAAGAAAGGGGAAATTGATATTGCTTTTACCCGTTATATCGAGAATGCCGAAGAGCTGGAACATGTGCAGATCTTTAGTGAGCCTTTGGCGCTGATTGTGCCCAAAAGTTCCCCGATAGCTGAACAGCGTCATGTCAGTATCAAAAGTCTGAATCAACAGGATTTTATTATCAGTGATGAAGGGGCTTCCCCCCAGCTGTACAAGATCGTGACCGACTTTTTACAACAGTCCAAAATTAATGTGAATGTGGTCCAGCAATCCACCAATATTTTGCTCAATGTTAATCTGGTGGGGATGGGAGTGGGCTGGAGCCTGGTGCCTGCTTATGTGATTCCTCTACTGGGTGACAAGATTGTGGTTAAAAATACCATTGAACCTTTACCGATGATTGACCTGTATGCCAGTTACCGTAAAGGCCAGAAAAATGAATTGATTGAACTGATCCTAAAGATCCTGAATGAACAGTTTTATATGAATCTGTTTTAATTTCTCAATCAGATCTCTTTCATAAATTGCAGATTAGCCTTGAAAATGCAATATCGTGTTGCTGCCATACCTGACTCGGACTTTTAAAGCCGGGTCTTTTTCTTGGGCGATGATTCAAGCCTTGAGTGATTTCTAAGAGATAGTCATCCATCTAGATCTTTAAATCACTGCCTCTTTGAATATATGGCCGGATTAAGCCTTTGGTATTTTCATTCTTGCACAGCTGGCCACGGGTTTCAGAAGCGCCGTATTTTCTGTTTCTCTGATTTCCCAAACCTAGGAGGGGAAAGAGTGTACCGCCCTTATTTTTATCCTGTTAGATGAAGCGATCTGTTTAGGACTGCTTTGAAGCTTAAGACGAGAAATCACCTGGCCTGCCTTTTATCATGGATTTTTTTTAGGACTGGAAACATGAGCTCTTCGCGCTAATTGATGGACCTGTTTGGCAAAACAACCATTTCTTGCTTGCTTCCAATAATTTAATCTCTGTTGCACTTCAGGTGCCAATCTAAGAATTAAAAAACCATCTTTCTATTCAAGTATTTAAATAGATATTGAAAGGCTCCGCGCTATTGAAGATAAATTAAAGCGTTCAGATAGACATCAAGCAATATAAGGCTGGACATGGCTTATATTGAAAATGCTATTTCTAATCAGCTTGCCTTCAAAGATGAGTACGTGTGGTTTAAGGCAGAGCAGCAGTTTGTGTAATTCCCTATTGAGAGAGTGTTAAAAGGCTATTGAAAACTGACGGTTATGAAATGAAGAGACCACGCCAAGGCATGGTCTTCTGTGAGTTCTACTCGAGGAACTTAAACTTGAATCGAAAGCTTGCTGAACAATTGCTGACTGATGCTGTTCAGGGTTTGTGGGATAGCAAGTGCCGCCACAAAACGGTCTGGACGCAAGATCACCACAGATTCAGACGTCTGACCGAACCAAGCACGAATATCTGTACCCATATCACCAATGGTGATGACATGTTCATAGTGCTGACGCTGCGGATTATCCATTTGTATGGCAGGCAGCACCTGAATAAATTTTACGCCCAGCTTTTGCCACTTTTGCAGGTTTTCTGCTGAAAGTCCCCATTTCGGATCTACACCCCAAGCGATGATGGCGAAATCATTCCCGATCACTTCATCCAGCAGAACGGTTTCACCTGATCCCACACGCACCTGCGGCTGGATGAACATTTTACCTACCGGTGAGTTTTTACTGTTGTGTGGAATCAGTGCGCCGTCATGATATTTAGGCATTGGCTTGAAGCGCATTTCCAGCAAGTATTGCTTGATGGGCTTGATATAGTTCAGTGCATAGGCAATCCCGTCACGTACAAAACCTTGCCATTTTTTGGGTGGTGCCAGTACGTGACCCGCCATCACCGACAGATCAATCATGGCCTTTGCATGATCTTTACGTTCAATCTGGTAAGAGTCAAGCAGTGCCGGACCTGCTTTGCCCTGAATGACTAGCGCCATTTTCCAGGCCAGGTTAAAGGCATCACGCATACCGCTGTTATAGCCCTGACCTTGCCATACCGGCATAATGTGGGCAGCATCACCTGCCAGCAAAATACGGTCTACACGGAACTTATCAGCAATACGTGCATTGTGGGTGTAGACACGCTGACGGATCACTTCGATACCATCGGTGGTTGGTAAAACCTTAGATAACAGTTTGGCAATATTTTCAGGCTGGCTGAGTTCTTCTTGGGTCTCACCGGGCATGACCATAAATTCAAAACGGCGAATACCGTGTGGCAAGGCAGCAGACACATAAGGACGCACCGGGTCACAGCATAAATAGATGTGGGGGGTCGCTAGCGGATCATTTTCAATATCAATTACAATCCATTGGTTGGGTGCAGTCTCACCATCAAATGCCACGCCCAGAGTACGGCGGACATAAGAATTACCACCGTCACAGGCAATCAGGTATTGCGCCTGAATGGTTTCTGTACCGCCTTCTTTGGTCTGGACATTTAGTGTTACACCGTCGTCATTCTGGCTAAAGTCAGTCAAATGACGTGAGAAAAGTACTTCAGTTTTTTTGTATTGTTTTAAGCCCTCTAACAGAACACGGTCGACTTGAGGCTGAATAAAGGCATTACGGCGTGAGAAACCAAACTCACGGGTTAAGGGCTGAATATCGGCAAAACAGCGACCTTTAGGTGTTAAAAAACGCATCGCATGGTTGGGTGTGGTATGTGGAAGCACCTGATCGACCAGACCTAAAGACTGAATCGTACGCAGCGACTCATCATCAATCCCAATGGCACGGGGATAATCAATCAAACTATCCAACTGTTCGACCACCGTCACTTGTATGCCTTGTTTGCTCAGGTAATTGGCAAGTGTCAAGCCTACTGGGCCTGCACCTAAAATCGCGACTTCAGTTGTATAATTTGTTTTACCCATAGCGAATATCCATTCAATCCACAATCAATATGGGTCATTAAGGGATAAATCGGGTATTCAGACAAGCTAGGCCATAGTAGGTAATGTGTATTAAATAAATAAAGAAAGGGTTGGATGGTTCAGAATAATTTATTGATTCTAAATGGTTAATTTGTTGTTCTTTAATAGCCGACAGCAATTTTATGATCAATTATGACTATGGTAAATGAACTTTAATCTATAAGAAAAATGCCAAACCCGCTCTCGCGTGGTTCAGCATTCTTTCATAACCAGCCGTATAGACCGAGGCCTACTGGAGTTCTACTGTGCTGGCTATGCTTCTCATTCCGAGGGTTTAGATCAGCTTAACGAGCAGCAGGCGTTGCTGAAGATTGATCTTCTGCAGCAGCTTCAGAAGCCGGTTGTTCTGTAGTTGCACCAGAAGTCGGCATTTCCTGCGTACTGACGATTACTTTTTGTTCTTCAGTCGTGTGTTCAGCTGCTTTTTCTGTTGCTGCAAAGCTGGTGGCTGCTGCTGCAGTTAAAGTGGTTGCAAGTAAAAGTTGTGCATATTTCATGTTGAGTATCCTTGGTTATTTCATTTTTAACATGTCAGCGTGATCATCACACCGGCCTGACAGGAATTCATCCTAAGCAGCGAAAATAGGCCGGGCAAATGAATTAACAAAAGCCGCACACCAGAACGAACTGAGCATTTACAAATCCAAGAAAGTTGTGTGTTTTTTGTTAATTGTATAGGAGAAGCTTAGCAAAAAATGTGTGTAGATATTTCAGAGTTACTTGTTATTGGGTGATTCGGATGGATAAAAAGCAGCAAAAAAAGCTCTGTAAGCAAAAAACGGAGCCATATTTGAATTCCTGTGCTTGTCCATCAGCCTTTTAGTAGATTCATCTTTTATAATGGTCAGCGTTTGCTGTTTTCTATCTCATTTGTTGTGAGTCGATTTTGAAAGTTCTTGCTGCTTCACCTGCTATTCCTGTGCATATTATTTCCGGCTTTTTAGGAGCCGGTAAAACCACCCTGTTAAAACAGCTGCTGGCTCAGAAACCTGAACAGGAGGTTTGGGCGGTGCTGATGAACGAATTTGGTCAGATAGGGGTAGACCAGCAGTTATTAAGTCAGGATGAAGGCTATGCCGTCAAAGAGCTGCTCGGTGGATGTTTGTGCTGTAGCAGCCAGTTACCGATGCAGATCGCCTTATCGCGTCTGCTTTCCGAAGCCAAACCGGACCGGCTGTTTATTGAACCGACTGGTTTAGGTCATCCTGCACAGCTGTTAGAACAACTGACAGAACCGTACTGGCACAGTCAGTTAAAGATGCAGGTGCTGGTTACGGTGGTGGATGGCTCACGTTTGCATGATCAAGCCTGGACCCAGCAATATCTGTATGCCGATCAGTTAAAAGCGGCACAGCTTATCGTGATTTCCCATCCAGACTTGATGGCAAAGGCCGATCATCTGGCACTGCAACATTTAAAAGCCGAATATCAGCCTTATGCCCAGCGCTGGCTGATGGCGGAACAAGGCCAGCTGGACATCACTGAAATCCAGCAGGACTATCAGGGCAGCCCACGCCAGCTGCAACCTTTATTAAAGCTGCGCCCACGGCTCTCCCAAACTGATGAGGCACCTGTAGTTATCCGGCAGTTGCCTTATCATTATGTCGAGCGTGCCCAAGGCTATCAGGTGGCCGGCTGGAAATTTCCAAAACGCTGGCAGTTCGATTTTTATGAATTGCTTGATCTGCTGTGTGAGCAGCAGGACTGGCTCAGAATTAAAGGGATTTTTAATACCCAGCAAGGCTGGAAAAGCTTTAACTTCAACCCGGAGCAGTTTAATTATCAGTCGGCTGAAGAAGGCATTGATAATCGGGTTGAAATTATTTATCAGCAGGATCGGGACTGGCTGGGATTTGAAACTGCCTTATTGCAATGTCGTATTGATCCGGAAAAGAAAGAAGCCTGATAAAAGTCCGCTTCAGGCCCGAATCTGTGCAGCAAAGCCAGAATAAATCTTATATGCTAGGCGCCAAATTTGAGGATAATATTATGGCGTTAAAAGCAACAATTTATAAGGCAGACCTGAATATTGCCGACATGGATCAGCACCACTATGCGGATTATCAGTTGACGATGGCGCAGCATCCTTCAGAAACGATTGAGCGTTTAATGGTGCGAATTTTGGCTTTTGCACGTTATGCCGAGGAAGGGCTGGAATTTACCAAAGACCTGTTTGAAACAGATGAACCCGCCCTGTGGGAAAAAGACCTGACCGGTCAATTATTGAAATGGATTGAGGTCGGCTGTCCGGATGAAGACAAGGTGAAAAAAGCCAGTGCCCGCTGCAAGCAGGTGGCGATTGTGTCTTATGGTACAGCGGTCGATGAATGGTATAAGCGCAACCCAAAACTGAAAACCCTGTCCAATCTTGAAGTCTGGAAACTATCTCCTGTAAGTACAGACGCGATACAGCAATTATGTGCCAGAACCATGCAATTGCAGCTCAATGTCATGGATGGAGAATGGACCTTGATTGGTGATCAGGCACAGGCGGTCATCGAGTGGGAACAGTTACAATAAGCGTCAGGATGGATGCAAGTCTCCACTTGCATCCTGGTCGCAAAATTTCGTATATCTGGGAGGTCGGGTCAGTTCCAGAGTCGAGACATGCCTCATGAGTTGTATGAGCTGCTGCTAGCAGTTGCACTCGGTGCAATTATTGGCGCAGAGCGGGAATATCACAGTAAATCCGCCGGGCTGCGCACTATGATCATGGTCAGCCTGAGCTCCTGCCTGTTTACCATTATTTCCCTGAAAATTGGTGTGGAAAATCCTGACCGGCTGGCAGCTAATGTTTTGACGGGTCTGGGGTTTCTGGGTGCCGGGGTTATATTGAAAGATGAGAACCGGATTTCCGGCATTACCACCGCAACCACCATCTGGATGACGGCTGCGCTGGGTATGGCGGTCGGTGCAGGTTATGCCTTATTAAGTATCTGGACCACGATTATAGTCATGCTGGTGCTGGTATTCCTGCTGTATGTCCAGCGCGGGATTGAATTGCTGAATCAGGAGCGCAGCTATGACATGGTCTGCTGTTTTGAACAGCATAAAATCGACCATTATGAACAACTGTTTAAAGACCATCATCTAAAAGTGATCTATTCTCACCATCAAAAAATGGAAGGACAGATTACTGGGCATTGGGTCTTAATGGGATCGGCCAAAAACCATCAAAAATTGACCCAGTGCTTGCTGCAGGATGAGGAAATTCAGCAGCTCAGCTTTTAGGCCCTTGCCATGAAAGCGCAAGGAATTTGAGTAAATCCGGTTTATACTGCCTGAATTAAATACCAGTTTTGGATGAATGACGATGATCAACGAACTTGAAATTATTGATTTAAAAGTAGGTGAGGGAAAAGAAGCGGTCAAAGGTGCCTTAATTACCACGCACTATACCGGCTGGCTCGAAGATGGAACCAAATTTGACTCATCACTGGATCGCGGAAATTACTTTGAAACCGTGATTGGTACGGGCCGGGTGATTAAGGGCTGGGACCAAGGCATCCTAGGAATGAAAGTGGGTGGCAAACGTAAATTGCGGGTTCCGGCACATCTGGCATATGGCGAACGTAAAATGGGGAAAATCATTCCAGCCAACTCGAATCTGATTTTTGAAATTGAACTGTACGACGTAAAAACCCGTGATGAATAATCGGGCTGCCGATATCCTGTTTTTTAACTCTCTATAAAAAAGACGAAGTCATGGCTTAGGTAGGCTTCGTCGTATTCACTACAAAAAAAAATTGTACTTGTTCTGATTCTACGTAAGATTGAAAAATAACCGGTTTTTCAGGAATATTGCGCTTTTGCAAAACATGATAAGGCATATCTATAAGGTAGTGGTGGCTTGGCTCATACTGACTGTATCGGTGATAGCCCAAGCTCAAGCCTTATCTGCTTTTGCATCGCCTCCCGAACATGATATTGCGGAAATCAACTTTACTGAGAACACCAGTACGTCTTTGGATACAGACTGGCTGTTTTATCAGGGGCAGTTTATTACTGCACCTAGTCCGGTGGTCCAGCCACAAGTTTGTCAGCTCCCGGCGTCCTTTAAAAGTCTGACCGGATCAAATATGGGGTATGGCACTTTTATTGGCCATTTTAGAATTCCTAAAGAATTTATTGGACGAAGAATAGCGATCCATATTCCGGCACAATATGGCGCCTATCAGGTCTATATGAATGGTGATTTTATTCTGCGCTTAGGTAAAATCAGCACCACTGAGGCAGGTCAAGTCACCAAAAGAGCGCCTCAGATCGGTTATTTTGTACCAGAAAGCCAGTATTTTACCCTGAGTATTCAAGTCTCCAACTACAGTACTTTACATGGAGGACTCGAACGTCCGCTGCGAATTGGAACAGCAAGCACCATTAACCGGCAGTACCAGCAGATTATGATGAGTATCAGCATGGTCAGTGGCATGGTGTTGGGAATCGGCTGCTTTACAATTTTATTTTCAGTCTTTCGTGGTTCCAAGGAACGTAATAGTAGAAGTATTTTCACCTTTGGCCTGTTTATTGTTTTTCTGGCTTTGCACAACCTGTTTAATGCCCCTTATGCCTATTCGGTCTTTACCAGTATTGACTGGCTTTGGGGGATGCGTCTGCAATATTTATTCACCTTCTTGGCAATTCTGTTTTTCCTCAGCTATATGTACCTGTTTAATCAGCGTTATCTGCATCGCTATGTTTATTATATAGCAGTGGCTTTTCTGCTGTTTAACTGTATGGTGACCTTGTTTACTCAACCGGAAATATTTGAACGTGTGGCACTGTATAGCGCTATTTTCTGTTGGGTGATTGGGGGTAATTTCATCTATGGTTTTTATCAGACCTTGCGGCAAAAACTGCCTTATTCACGTCTCACCTTGTATGCAGTGGTTTTTTTGTGCCTGACCTTTTTGAATGATTATCTATTACTGATCAATGTTATTGAAACTACAAATTTACTGTTTATTTCAACCAGTCTGTATGCCTTGTTGACCATGTTTCAGCAGTCCAGAAACTATGCCCATCACACTTATCAAACCGAGCAGCTAAATATACGTTTAAAGGAGCTAAACAGCTCGCTGGACCAGAAAGTGAAGGAGCGTACCCGACAGTTATATGAGCTGAATACCAGGCTGGAAGACCAGATGAATATAGATGCGCTGACAGGAGCCTTTAACCGGCGAGCTTTGAATGAAGAAATACAAAAGCACTTTTCTCATCTGCACCAAGATTCACAGCAAAGCCTGATTTTTAGCATGCTGGATGTCGATTATTTTAAGAACTATAACGATTATTATGGACACTTGAAAGGGGATGAAATTTTACAGAGTCTGGTGAAGGTGATTCAGAAAGAATTACCCGAATCTGCCTATCTAGCACGTTATGGAGGAGAGGAATTTGCGATTCTGTTGAAAAATGTGACAATTCAGGTCGCCTCAGCTTATCTGGAAAATGTACTGCGGAAGGTTCGTGAACAGCAGTTTGAGCATTTGAACCGGGGCGATCATAAGACTTATGTGACGGTGAGTATAGGCGTGGCCTGGATGGATGATCAGCAGCGTTATACCGATATTCATGAATTGATGAAAGCTGCGGATGTCCAACTTTATGCCGCAAAGCAGGCGGGGCGTGACCAGTTAAAAATGGCAGAATAAAAATAAAATAGTTAGAAGGTATATTTATATAAACGATAAGGGTCTTCAGCACCTGGGCTGATACGTGTCAGAAAGCCATGTTTTTGATAATAGGCTAAAGCAGTCTGGGTCGACTGTATTTCAAGCTGATGAATCTTTTTTCTGGCTAAAGAGACAGACATCTGCTGGATCAACTGAGTACCAAAACCCATGCGCTGGCAGTCAGCACTGACATAGTGCATCAGAATTTCACCGCGGTCACTCACCATTAAAAAGCCTACAACCCGGTCATGTAAAATATAGACCCAGCAATCGTTATACAGCATTTCAACGATCAGATAGGCCTGGTTAAATTTTTCCAGCCAGGTCTGGATCACACTGTCTTCGCGTTGATGATCCAGCACACAAGATTGAATACTGTCATGAATGACCTGAATGATTTGCGGTATATCCTGAACCTTCCCTTCACGAATCATAATTTTATTCATTTACTCGACCATTTATAGGGAGGTTCCATTTGACGGCAAAGCCAATTGGAAAACCAAGAGCGTGATTGTGTCATTTTGGGATAAATTTGCTAAACAATGCCCTGCAAAAGCCGTTTTTTGTTGATAATTTGTCTCATTTATTTATCTTTTGCCTAAAGTCTGAACAGTTTAAATTAGATTAACAATAGCAAGGCAGACGGTCTAAAGACTGCCATTAATATGAAGTGAAAAATTAGAAGAAAAGACTCTATAAAAATAGGCTTGTGAGCGCTTTAAGAAGGCTAAGCCTAAAAGCCGCCTTTAGCTTTAAGTCACTCTCAAATGAATAAACGACTTCTATCCCTAGAACCAGCCCGGTGAGATAATCCATGATGCTTAAATTTTTGCTGTTGTTTTGTCTATTGCTGATCTTTTATGCAGCCTGTCAGGTGGGCCTGAAGACTTATAAAATCCGTCGTTATCGCAAGGGCAAAGCATCAAACACAGCCACAGCTTTGGCTGCCGTTCCTCTCCCCAATTACGTCAGGCGGGAAATGGTTCATGTGGTAGAAGCCCATGAACAGGAATTGTTCGATGATGTCGCCAGTTTACTGTTTCAGCAGAAAACAGATCTTCAGGATCCGGTTCAGGCTGAACAGTTGCAACAGAGACTGTTCTATAAAATGCCGGGACGGACCACTACACATATTCGTCATCTGGACTTGGGAGAATGGTCAATTTACTGGAATTTCTATGACCAGTCTCTGGAGTATTATGTGGGCTGCTATGGCATTCTTTATACGCATGTTGACCGCTTCGGGCAGGAACATAAGCTGGAGATTGCTAAAAACTTATCACATTCGCACTGTATCTGATATCTATCAGCAATCAGGCCCCAGATCAAAACAATCTTCAGGCTGCATATTTCTGCTGATGTAAGTGTTTAAAGGTGTTCAATGCTTTATCCCAGATTTTTTCTGCGCCCTGACGGAAATATCCCATATGGCCAATCTCCCGAAGGCCATAATCTGCTGCGCGAATATCAATATAGGATTTTTTAGCTTGAGCGTAGTGCTGTATAAAGGCCTGCCTTGATGCGGGTAAAGCCCAGGCATCGTCCAGAGCGGCAATGGCATAAATCCGGGTTTGAACCTGCGCATACTGGTCATGCAATGCTTTCAAGTCAGGGTCAGCAAAAAAGTAAGTCGGATTTTTACACCATTTGCGCCACTCACGATACACATCATAGGGCAGGTCTGCGCCCATTTTCAGAAGACTCCATGGCAGATAGCCACTAACAGCCACCATCGGCGGAAAAATAATATTCCAGATCACCTGAACTTTGATTTTTTCCTTAAAAGGCATATAGCCATGCCAGCCTGCACCCGTACCAAAACAGTAGAGCGCTTCTACCCGGTCATGATATTTACTCAGCCCCAGAGCCTGCCCCCCATAGGAATGCCCAATCATATAAATATCCAGACCGGTTTTGCTTAAATACTCAATCGCGGCGGTCAGATCATAACGGCCCCAGTCCAGATAGGACATTTTAAAGTTTTTGAGCGTTTTGGGTGCTGAAGCTGCAATACCACGATAGTCAAAAGTCAATACCTGAAAACCGGCGGCGGTCGCATATTCAGCAAAGCGCCGATAGAACGCTTGCGGAACACCGGTGGCACAGGCCACCACGATATTGGCCAGAGCGGGCATTTCTGTCTGGTAAAGCTTGCCACTTAAGGTGTAGCCGTCCTCCGCCAGAAATTGCACGGTTCGGGTCTGAATTTTTCCTTGTGTCATACTAAGTTCCTTTTATTTTCAGCGATCAGGATAAGAATCATTTATAGTAGTTTTAAGCAGATCCGCCCAGAGATGTCAAAACTCTACAGTCGTTTGCAAGAGCTGTTGCATCGAAACCGTTACATAAGCAGGTGTCTTGTAAGGCGCTGTTTAAACTCAAGGACGCCGGATGTTGATTGACTTTTATTATAAGCAGCTGAATCAGTTCCTTCAGCTTGCAGTCCGGATTGAAGCGAATCCCGAAAAATATTTACAGTTTGATTCGGTGTCTGAGTTCTATCAATCCGCTTGGTTACATGAATTTCCTCGAGGTACACACTGGTATGTGAGTGGTCTGGATGATGGTGCCGAGGAATTTGATGTGGTCATTTATTATCGGGATGCCTGTCTTCAGCTCAGCTGTGGTGCAGAGGTATCAGCAAAGCTCATCCGGAAACATTGACCAGATTGTCATTTTTTACCCGCAATCGAGTAATGACATCTGCCTTAAAATTGAATTAAATAGCTGCTCTATTGAGGGTTTTCCCTTAGCTGATTCAAGACAAGCCCATCCTTCAAGCAATAAAAATAAGGAAAATTTGTATGGCACACCAGTTCACTGTAACAGCAATCATTCAGGGTATTTCAATTGATGACTTTAAACGTCTGGCCGCAGATATTCGGATGCATGAAGCGGTCTGTCACCGCATCCCTGCACAGAATATGGAAATTCTAGTCTCTGAAAAGCAGGGCCAGATTTATACTTTAAAACGTGCCTATAATCTGGATGTTAAAATTCCAGATATGGCGAAAAAACTGTTAAAAGATGCTTTTCGCTTGCAGCGCACTGATGTAAGTAATCTGGAAGAAATGACTTCAATTGTAGAATTAGGTGCAAATCTGCCGATTGAAGCGAAATGTCAGCGTGTGGTGACAGGTGATGAGGCACAGATCCAGTTTCAGCTGGATTGGAGCGTTAAAGTTAAAGTGCCTTTGTTGGGCAATATGCTGGAGAAGCATGCTGAAGGAGAAATCCGTAAATTTAGCGAGATTGAAATCAATATTGTTGAAGATGAGCTGCGTAAGAATCTGTCAGCCTGATTTTTGATGTTTCGGTCTTTCAATATTCGATAAAAAGAGCCTGATAAGCAGGCTCTTTTTATGGGCTTTATCCTATTTTTTCAAATTTTCTTTGATAAATTACAGCACTTAACAGGGTCACCAGACAGATCGCCCAGATATAGTACATGGCGCCAATATTGCTATATAGACTCAGCCATTGAACCAGCGGCAAGGTGATTCCTCCGGCAATTGCATAGGCAAGGTTATAGGAAAATGAAATGCCACTAAACCGGATCTGGGCCGGGAACATTTTGACCATACTGTAGGAGACGATGCCCACGGTGCCTGAACTCAGGCCGAGCAGCATATACAGCATAAACACCGTCGAAGCCTCTACATGCTCCAGACTATGATAGAAAATACCTGCCATTAGTGCGACAAATAAAGCGCCAAGCAACATGATTTTACCTGCGCCGAAACGGTCTACCAGCATGCCTGCCAGAATACAGCCTAGCATTTGCATGACAATTGCCGCACTTTGCATTTTAAAGGCATCGGCCCGTTCAAAACCAAAACCAGCCACCAACAAGTTCGGCATGGCTAAAATCAGTACTACCACACAGCCGGTCAGGAACCAGGTAAACAGCATGCCCAGAACCACACCGGTTTTATGCTGGGCAAGTACCTGTTTTACAGGCAGCTCTTTGGCCAGTTCCTTTTTAGCCTGCATGGCCTGAAAGACAGGCGTCTCTTTAAGATAACTGCGTAAGTACAGCGCCACAAAGCCAAAAATACCGCCTAAAATAAACGGAATGCGCCATGCCCATTGCTTGATTTCAGTTTCGCTAAATTGCAGGGAAATGAACAGTGACATGAGGGCACCGAGTAAAATACCTAAGGACAGACCCGCCGTCAGAACGCCATTGGCAATACCAATCCGGCGTTCCGGAACATGTTCCGAAACAAAGGTCCAGGCTGCCGGAATTTCTCCACCAATCGCGATGCCTTGCATGACTCGCATCAGCAATAACAGCAAAGGGGCGGCATAACCGATACTTTCGAAGGTCGGCATGATCCCGATCATCAGGGTAGGTAGAGCCATCAGCAGAATAGACAAGCTGAACAGGCGTTTACGTCCGATCAGGTCGCCAAAATGCGCCATGACCACGCCCCCCAGCGGGCGGAAAAAATAACCCGCAGCAAAGATGCCATAAGTGTTCAGCATGGCCCAGAATGGACTTAAAGTACTGGGGAAAAACAGTTCAGAAATCAGTTTGGCGTAAAATACATAAATGACAAAGTCATAAAACTCGAGTGCGCCGCCCAAAGAGGAGAGTCCAAGGGTGCGTTTGTCAGCACGGGTGAGTGTGGAATGAGCAACCATACTTGAGTTCCGCTAATAAATAATCCTAGATGATTGATTTTAAAGAATGCTTTTTTAATTGAATAATCAAACTTTCTTTGTTTGATTTTAACTAAAAGTTATCAGATTTTATTTTTATTCAATTATTTGGAATATATAAATGTCTAGACTGAAATTTGGGTACTTTTTCTTGAATCCGTCAGCGGTCTCTAGCTAAAAATAGCCTTAAGAAACAGAAAAAAGATTGAAATGTTTCAATGAAAAGAAAAAGGCTGAACGAATAAGGCATGAAATGAAGGAAATAGAGACTTTTGACAAGTTTTATAACGAAGCTTGAGAAAGCTTTGGCTGCATGAGCAAGCACAAAGTATTGCTTTGTTTAAAGGGCAAGAGGACGAGTATATTTTTGCTGTTATCTCAATCTCGTGATGAGTCCTTTATTTAGAATGGCTCATTGGGCTGTCTGATGGCTTATATCCGCTAAAAACTCTTGCGAGATATCTCTCACGTGGCAAACATAGACGAAATATCAACAGCCCCTTATCGTCCCCCTACAAATTCACATTATCCAGCTGCGCTGTATATGCAACCGGTGAACTCAATCCATCCGGAAAATGGAAATGGCAGCCCAGGTCTTGGAAGCAGATTACTTAAGTGTGCAGGACACCAGCGGGCAAATGGCATGAGAACAACAGAGCAAGCTGCGTTATTTTACTTTAGCAGGCAGTAAAGTCATGTGGGTATTTCGCG
Source organism: Acinetobacter sp. S4400-12 (assembly GCF_024129495.1). NCBI lineage: Bacteria > Pseudomonadati > Pseudomonadota > Gammaproteobacteria > Moraxellales > Moraxellaceae > Acinetobacter > Acinetobacter sp. S4400-12. The sequence continues at coordinate 27,463 of NZ_JAMXYB010000035.1, forward strand.
ATTTTCCAGCTTAGATCGTACAGCATACAATTGATCATCTGTATAGAAGCTTGTGGATAGACAGACCTTAGGGGGTAGCTGGTACCTGAATCGCGGTGCCATAAGCAAAGACTTCGACCATGCCGCCCTGCATGCCGAGTTCGGTGGTACTTAGCCGAATCCCCATAATCTGCTGTGCACCCATTTTCTCAGCCTCAAGTTTTAAGCGCACGATTGCCTCACGTCGAGCCCGTTCAACCACGCTTTCATAACTGGTCAAACGTCCCCCCAAGAAATTCTGAATATTGGCAATGGCATATTTAAAATAGTCATGGGAAATCACCACATTGCTGCTGATCATTTGACCTGAGAAATTTGAAGGGATAAAGCGGCTGTTATTGACCGCAATATAAGCCAGGCGCTGTTCCTGTTCTGCCAGATATTGCAGATGTTTACGCTCATTGTAGCGGCCAAAGCCAAACCCCACACTGAACAGAATCACGAAAATGGTGATCTGAAGAATTAAACCGTCCATGATTTAAGCAGCCGGAGGGAAGGGATCAGGGAGTTTGTTCGTATGGGGTTCGACGACCACGGCGGTACCATATACAAACAGTTCCGATGCACCTTGGGCAATATTTGAAGTCGAGAAGCGGATACCTACAATCGCATTCGCACCCAGTGCGCGGGCTTTTTCAATCATACGGTTCATGGCTTCCTGACGGGACTCTTCCAGCAGTTCAGTATAGGCTGTGAGTTCACCACCGACAATATTTTTCAGACCCGCCAGCAGGTCACGTCCTACATGTTTACTTCGTACTGTACTGCCATATACCACATCAATTTGACGGTTAATGGTATGGCCCGGAACGGTTTCTAAATTACTGAGCAGCATTTTTGTGATATTCAAATGAAAATAGGATGGCTGTGAAGATAGGAAATTGAGGATTAATGTCTTGTCCTGAAATAGATTGACAGTATTCCACTTCAAACCGAGTTATGCAATTAGCTCGGTTTTAGTTTGCTCATACGTCTGATTCGGG
>NZ_JAMXYB010000036.1:0-26627 GCF_024129495.1 Acinetobacter sp. S4400-12
GTGAGATTGTGATCAATGAGCGCAATGAAACCAGCATGAAAGGTGTGTTTGCTGCGGGTGACTGTACTACAGTTCCCTACAAGCAGATTATCATTGCCACCGGTGAAGGTGCAAAAGCCTCGCTGTCTGCCTTCGATTACATGATACGCTCAGGACAATAATTTCAAATTGACTGAAGGAAGTCCGCTTAATGCGGACTTTTTATCATGTCATCTTTTAAAAATTACTTTTTAATTTAAAGTTTGATCAATTATTTTTTATTATTCCCCTTTTTTATTTCCCTTTAATTGCTCTACTTGGCCTGTAATTAATTTTTATCATCTATTATCTGTATGTTATTGTCGGCAATCTCGTATTGTCAGCTTTAAAAAGCTGTCCTATGATGAAGCCACAACCTCCTCTTTCATGATCAAAAATAAAAAGGATAATATCCCGGGAGAAGAACAGTGCAATATCAATATCATTGTGCGTGCTGCGAAAAAGTGGTCGACTCCACAGAAAAATCATGTCCACATTGCGGTTCACACCATATTCGCAGTCCTTTTGGTTTCTGGATTTTTTGTCTGGTTGCCTGCCTCGTTACAGCACTTGTCTTTAAAGCTGTACATGTTTACATCCAGTCTCAACAGGAAAAGCCTGCTCACTTGAGCATTCTGGATGTACTACAAGAAGAAAATAAACGTTTTCGCTAAACTGACTTAACATCCGATAACCTAGACCTGATGTTTATCAGGTCTTTTTATGCACTTAGATTAGCATTTAAAATCCTATCTCCCGCCCTCTCCTGTTTTTCTCTCCAGTTCAGGATTTGCTATACTGCTTTTTTGCAGATGAGTATTTTTACTTATGGTTCAGTTGATTAAAAAAGGTGGTTTACGCGAGCGTGCCAATCGCAGTCGCCGCTATCAAGATTCAGAAAATACAGTAACCGCCCTAAAGCCCAATCGCTATACAAATAGCCAGAAGCAGGAGGTTTTCTACTTCATGCCTGAAGAAAAAAAGATAATCCCACCTGCTCAAAAACCAGACTAATTCATCAAAACCAATGCATCGTACCAAAGCCAGAGAGCAAAGATCAGAAATAACCCACCCGAGGCAATATCAATATAACTGCTTGAGCGTTGATATAGGTTTTTAATCTTGGGCCGGGAAATCAGCAACATCAGCAAGCTAAAGGTAATGAAAGTTTGCAGCGGAATAATCACTGTCAGTTGAGCCTTAAGGTACTGTGAGGCCGTTGAACTTAATGCCAGTGAAAATACACTGCTAAAATAAATCAATGTCTTGGGGTTAGACAGGTTGGTGAATAAGCCCAATGTGAAATAGCTTTTTGGCTCATCCATTGCCTTGCTATCATCAGCTGTTTGATGCCGATTTTTAAAACTTTGCCAGCCTCCACTTAGCATGGCCCACCCCATTTTTGCCAGAAACAGCCCACCTACTACCATCAGTAGCTGCTGAATCCAGGGAAATTGGTGTATTAACACCGTGAAACCGGCCAGCGTTAATACCACCCATACCACAATGCCGAGTGAAATCCCGGCAATAATCTTTAAGGCATTGGTTCGTCTGGTGGAGGCTGCACTTTTCGCAATAAGGAGAACATCTGGACCTGGGCTTAGTTGAGCAACAAAATGAAGGAGACAAATGGTAAAAAGCAAAGACATTCAAATCTCATCTCTGTATAAAAACTGATTATAACTTTGCTTCAAAGAATGAGAAAGTTCCCATAAAAAAGCCGAATCATCGGATTCGGCCTGAAATACTCAGCAGTGTGTCCTAATCTTTTTTTGGACCGACATCTTTCATTCCAATTTTTTTGGCATCGGGAGTCACTTCGCGTGCTTCACCATCAATAATCGTTGAGTCACTACGTCCTTGCTGGTTTTGCATATCCTGCATTTGACGCATCAGCTCAGAAAACGGGTTTTGACCTTGAGGGCTGCCCATATCCCCCATCATACCGCCCATCATTTTTTCCATCATGGCCTGTTGACGCTTCATCATCACTTTCATCATGGCAACCTTAAAGGCTTGCTGAACAGGTGGGATCAGCATCAATAGCGCCAACACATCCGTAATCAGGCCTGGAATTAACAGGAAAAAACCTGCCAGAATTTTAGGCAAATTCGACGATAATGCAGGATCTGCACTCATTTGTCCCATTTGCATCTGCTGCATTTGTGGCATAACTCCCGCAGAATATTTGCGGATCATGTTCATGCCTATAAAAAACGCGGCAATAAACCAGAAAAATACGTACCACATGCTCCCGACGAGGTCACCCACGCCAATCCACACAAATACTTCGAGGATTAAGCCTGCAAGGATAATAAGAAATAATTTCATGAAAATTAATCTGATCTCAGTTCAATAAATATTAAGATGCCGTAATCAACTGCTTCATCAGGATCAAGCTTTTTTGATACGCTTATGTAACAATATGGGCATTATTTTAGTTTTAAAGTGCAGGCATGTCATTAATTATCGGGATTGATCCCGGCTCACGTTTAACTGGCTACGGAATTATTCAAAAAGAAGGCTCAAAACTGACTTTTGTCGATGCAGGCACCATCAGAACTGAAACAACAGAAATGCCTGAACGCTTAAAGCGGATTTTTGCGGGTGTAGAGCGTATTGTCAAATTTTATGGGCCAACTGAGGCGGCTGTAGAACAGGTCTTTATGGCGCAGAACCCCGACTCTGCCCTTAAACTGGGCCAAGCTCGTGGAGCAGCCGTTGCAGCACTGGTCAATCTGGACCTAAAAGTCGCTGAATATACAGCGCGGCAAATTAAACAGTCGGTAGTGGGCTATGGGGCGGCAGATAAAGAACAGGTACAGATGATGGTCATGCGGATTCTTAACTTGACCATTAAGCCCCAGCAAGATGCTGCCGATGCGCTGGCTGCTGCAATTTGTCATGCTCATGCTTCAGGCAGCATGAGTAAAATGGCAGTACTGAATGCACTCGGCGGGATGGCACGTGGACGTAGTCGGGTCAGCAGTCGTCGCCGTTAAACTTTAACTTAAAATCTAAAAAATCTTGAATATCCAAGCTATTTATATCTAAAACATGCCACTGAACTTCGGTTAAGTCTGCATCTAATGGTCCAGTCAGGCTTAGCTGGAGTATTTTCTGAATAATCTTTTCTGGGCCTAATATTATCACTTTGACTTAGCCGGTAGCTAAACTTCCGATATGGTCTTTCAGGTCCAGTTCAGTCACCTGCTGTTCAAACCAGCGGCAAATCCTATCCCCTTAAAATCACCAATCAGTAATTTTTAAGGTTGGCATTTTAGTGTTCTTCCCGGTTAATAACTTGATAAATCGTGTGCTTCATCTCCTGCGCCTGCAAACCGCGCTCCCCGGCTTGGGCCAGACTGTCTCCTGCTAGAGCATGCAAAGTCACTATGTCATGTAAACTGAGCTGATTGGCAAACTGTGCTTTCAGACTGGCAATCATGCCTGCCAAGACATCTCCCATACCTCCGGTGCCCATCCCGGCGTTGCCAGCAGTGCAAATATAGAGCTGATCTTCCAGAATCAGGCTACCTGCACCTTTAAGTACCCATTGACCCTGATAGTGTTTTTGCAGCTGCCAGATTGCCTGTATACGGTCTGCTTCGACTTGATCCGTATGACAACCCAGTAAAGTGGCTGCCTCGCCGGGATGTGGTGTGGCATAGGTTTTATGATTTAAATTTTGGGGCTGTCTGGCCAGAAACCATAATGCGTCTGCATCCAGCACAACTTCCAAATTACTTTGCTGAAGCAAATCAAACCAGGCGGTATATTGCTGTTCTGCCCATACATCACGCCCTAGCCCCATACCAAAACAGACTGCATCGACTTGCTGTAGTAGAGCTGCGCGCTGCTCTTGATTGAGCGCATTGATATCACGCACCATGATATTCGGTGCACGTGCTAAAATCGCTGTATGATGTCTAGCATTACAGATCACCGTCACTTTACCTGCTCCGGCCACAAAGGCCGCTTCAGCAGCCATCATCACTGCACCGCCCATATCGGCATGTCCCCCAATCACCAGAACATGACCATAACTACCTTTATGACCAAAGGCTTCGCGCTTCGGTAAATAAATATCAGTAGGTGCAAGCTGTGCCAGTGCTTGAAGCTCAGAATCGGCAGGAATGACCGAGATCAGCTCAACCTTGCCACTATATGCTTTGCCTTTTCCAGTAAATAATCCGGCTTTTAAGCCCAATACCGTGAAACAGTAATCGGCTTTGACGGCAACAGGCAAAGGCTGTCCGGTATTGGCGTGCAAACCGCTGGGAATATCAATAGACACTTTAAATCCGGGCTGCTGATTGATCTTCTGAATAATATGCTGCCAGTTTGTATCCAGTTTTCGGTTCAGGCCAATACCAAATAAGGCATCCACATAAACCTGATATTCTTTTTGAAAATTAAAATTTTGATAAATTTGTAGGCCCGCTTGCTGACTTTCCTGAACAGCGTAGTGCAGTTCTTGAGAGGGACCCGCTTCGGCAGCATAAATGTCTACCTGAAACCCAGCCTGCTTTAAATACTTTGCCACCAGATAACCATCACCAGCATTATTACCCTGCCCGCAACATACTGCAATTGTTCGGATTTTTTGAGTCTCGAATAAAGCAATCAAGCGCTGACTGATCAGCCAGGCGACCTGCTGCATTAAACCATACGTACTATTTTGCCGGGCAAACCAGCGCTGCTCCCATGCTTGTACATCCTGGCTATGGTAAACTGGAGACTGCATTTTTCCTTCCCTGCTTCTGGTTTATGACTACACCCACTTCTCAAGCGCAAATACCAGTTTATCAACACGATCCTGGCGAACTCAAAGCCTGGATCAAAGCGCAAGCACGAGAACTGGGCTTTTCTGATTGTGTCATTGCCAAACCGGATGCTCAAGCAGAATTAGCACGCCTGCAAGAATATCTAGATCGTGGTTATCATGGCGACATGAAGTTTCTGGAAGACAATCTGGAGAAGCGCGCCAACCCCGCATTACTGGTTCCAAATACCAAATCCATCATTTGTGTGAGAATGGATTATCTGGTAGAGGTGCCTGAGCCGCGCATGATTCCGTTTGCACCCAATTCCGCCATTATTGCCCGTTATGCACGGGGCCGTGACTATCATAAAACTATGCGCGGACGGCTAAAAAACCTGGCAGCCAAAATCCGTGAAAAAATAGGTGAATTTGAATCGCGGCCTTTTGCTGACTCCGCCCCTATTTTTGAAAAATCTCTGGCTGAAAGCGCAGGTATGGGCTGGACCGGAAAACATACCCTGCTAATCCAGCAAAAATCCGGCTCATTTTTTGTTCTCGGTGAACTGTTTAGCTCACTTGAACTGCCTTTTGATGAGCCTGCAACCAAGCATTGTGGCTCCTGTACTGCATGTATTGATATTTGCCCCACTCAGGCTATTGTAGAACCTTATATGCTAGATGCACGGCGCTGTATTGCCTATTTGACTATTGAGTATAAAGGAATTATTCCTGAAAACTTAAGACGTGAAATTGGTAACCGGGTCTTCGGCTGCGATGATTGCCAACTGATCTGCCCATGGAACAGCTTTGCCCAGACCACTTCCGTGGAAGATTTTTATCCGCGACATGGGCTGGATCAGCTTAGTTTGCTGGAGCTATGGAACTGGGATGAAGCCACTTTTTTAAGTTCAACCGAAGGCAGTCCAGTTCGCCGGACGGGCTACCAGAGCTTTATGCGTAATATCGCCATCGGCCTTGGGAATGCACCTTTTAGTGCAGCTATTTTACAGGCCTTAACTGAGCGGCGTGATCTGCATGATGAGCTTGTGCAAGAACATATCGATTGGGCCATTCAAGAACAACTGATAAAATCACGATAATTTTCAATTTTTACTTCGGTTCACACTTTTCCGTCAAAGCCTTACACATCTTTCCTTCAAGCTGTGGCATAAAAAAAGACAGACGGATATTAGACCGGAGGTGAATATGCAAAAATCATCTAAAGATCAAAATCAGGAACAGCTGGACCAACTGCAAGATCAGAAGCAGCAACAGCAGCAGCCACAACAAGGTCCACTTAACTCCCCAAAAAACAATCAGCACGAACAGGATGAGCGTATCTTGGACAAGCAACATCGTACGGATTTACAGAATCAGAATATTCATGGAAATCATCGCGAATAATCTCCAACTTAACAGTCCAATGCAAAGTCCACCTTGTGTGGGCTTTGTTTTTTCTATAAGGTCATATTTTGCTAATGAAGCTGCTCTAAGTTTTACTTAAGATGTAAGAATGATAAATCATATGGATAGATCCAAGGACAAAAATATGAGTACTCACCAGCCTTTACGGAATGATTGGTCACGAGAAGAGATAGAAACTCTGTATCAACAGCCTCTTATGGACCTTTTATTTCAAGCCCAGCGTACCCATCGTGAATATTTTGATGCCAATAGCATCCAGGTTAGTACCCTGCTTTCCATTAAAACCGGAAAATGTCCTGAAGATTGCAAATACTGTTCTCAGTCAGCGCATTATGATTCTAAACTTGAAGCTGAAAAACGTATTGCAGTTGAAAAAGTCATTCAGGAAGCCAAAGAGGCCCTAGCTTCGGGCAGCTCACGCTTCTGTATGGGCGCAGCCTGGCGCAATCCGCATGAACGCGATATGCCTTATGTACTGGAGATGGTTCGCGAAGTCAAAGCACTGGGGCTGGAAACCTGCATGACTTTGGGTATGTTAAATGCCTCTCAGGCTGACCGTTTAAAAGAAGCGGGGTTGGATTATTACAACCATAATCTGGATACTTCTCGTGAATACTATTCCCATATTATCAGTACTCGTAGTTTTGATGATCGCCTGAATACCCTGGATCATGTTCGTGGAGCAGGTCTAAAAGTTTGTAGTGGCGGGATTGTCGGGCTGGGCGAAAGCCGCAATGACCGTATTGGCTTATTGTTTGAGCTTGCCACCTTACCTATTCATCCGGAGTCTGTACCGATTAATATGCTGGTACCGATTGAAGGCACACCAATGGCAGATGTCGAGAAACTAGATGTTATTGAATGGATTCGCACCATTGCCGTAGCACGTATCCTGATGCCAAAGAGCTATATCCGTCTTTCAGCTGGCCGTGAATCTTTAACTGATTCCGATCAGGCGTTGGCTTTTATGGCAGGTGCCAATTCGATTTTCTCGGGTGAGAAGTTATTGACGACCCCAAATACTGCCAAAGGCCGTGACCAGCAGCTTTTTGACAAACTGGGACTTGTTGCCGAACAGCCTAAACCAAGTATCCGCACATTAGCCACCGATGCTATGGCTGATGAGGCCATTGCCAGCGCCTCATAATTCTTTCCTGTTATTCAGAGCTCACCGTCGCAAAATTATGGGCGGTGATCAAAATTCCGTAGCTTGCATTCAGATAGTCCCCTATTCGAACCTGATCAACACCATTGGCATGATAGACAGTCAGTTCTTGGGATAGCGCATCATAATGAAAGAAATCATAACAATCTTGATGCAAGCTCAGCCAGTGTAAAGTATCTGCTAAATTACTATCGACAATATATGTTTGTGCATAGAAATCTTTGGCCATTTTCTTCCGGTATCCGTTAAATTTTTCACGATAATTTTAACGGATATATATTCATGCACAAATAAAAAGTGAGCTGAAGCTCACTTTTTATATTTTTTATGCTCTTATCTTTAGTCTTTACAAGTCCCACACTTGCGACACTCCCGATCTGCCCCGATTTCCTCCATTTGCTGGTATTCATAAATGTGTAAACAAAATAGTTTTCTTAATAATTGAAGCATCTTAAAACTCCTTTCATTATTTTTTATAGGCTTCTTTGAATTATCTCCTCCTGAGATAAAGAGATTTTAATGAAAAATCTCTTACTATTTATTAACATAATTTCTTGCTTTGTAAAATACATTTTGTCCACTTTTTAATGTTTAAATCACTTGTTTAATACCGCTTCAACTTAAAGCTCAGACCAGACCCTGTTGGCAGTTTCTATTTAAATAACAACAGACTCCCAATTGACTGGTAAAAATGCCCTTCAAGAAAAAACTGAAAGGCATTTTTAGCTTAAAACCTTGCGCTAAAACCAGATGATGACATTTCTCCGATCTATATTCCTTAAAGACTTTTTAGCGATGCAGCTTAAAAGTAGATTACTCAGGCTGTGATCAATGCATTCAACCTCGAAAGGCTGCCTCAATTGCTGCAACATCAATTTTCTTCATCGTCATCATTGCATTAAATGCCCGCTTGGCAGCCATACGGTCAGAACTGGTAAATGCTCGCGTTAAAGCAACCGGTGTAATTTGCCATGAAATCCCCCACTTATCCTTACACCAACCGCAGTCACTTGCCTGACCTCCATTACCGACAATTGCATTCCAATAACGGTCAGTTTCACTTTGATCTTCAGTAGCGACTTGAAATGAAAAAGCTTCGTTATGCGTGAATGCAGGACCGCCATTAAGCCCAACGCATGCAACACCCAGCACGGTAAATTCAACAGTCAACACATCTCCCTCTTTTCCTGCAGGATAGTCTCCAGGGGCGCGATGAACCGCACTGACAAAAGAGTCCGGAAAGGTCTCAGCATAAAATTTTGCGGCCTCCTCGGCATTGTCATCGTACCAAAGGCAGATAGTATTCTTGGCTATATTGATCATTTCATCTCTCCTATAGAGATCAGGACATAGACTATTTTGCATGATTTTAAAGCCCTGCAGCTATCAGCCTAACCAAATTAGTACCGCACATTTGCTATATGTTACGCAAATCTGAATTAACTTTCTGATGATTATTTTTATATTAAATCGAGCTTATCAAAGCACTTAAGCCAGCGCTGATCATTGCCCTCAAAGCGAATGAACCACAGGATATTTTGAATCTTTCCAATGGTAATTTATTTTTTAATTTGATGTGGATCTAAACCAGTGGCTTTGTGGCAATAGGCAAGCGATAGAAAATGACATGTGGCAGCCATTCATAATCTACTATACATCTCACCCTAAAATAAAAAGAGCCTCATTTGAGGCTCTTTTTTTGACTAGAATCTAGTTATGCATTAGTTTCAGCTGGAATTTTTGGATAGCTTACGCCGCCCATCTGTTCAGCGATACGAAGTACTTGGCAGCTATAGCCAACTTCGTTGTCATACCATACATAAGCAGTTAAACGGTTACCTGAAGTAATAGTCGCTTGCGCGTCAAATACACCTGCCGTGCGCGAACCGATAAAGTCAGAAGATACAACCTCTGTAGAGTTTGTATAACCGATTTGACCTTGAAGGTTAGAATTAATTGAAATTTGACGAATGTATTCATTTACTTCATCACGATCAACTTCTTTATCCAAAGTCAGGTTCAAAATAGCAAGAGATACGTTCGGAGTAGGAACACGTACAGAGTTACCTGTCAGTTTACCTTGAAGCGCTGGAAGTGCTTTCGCTACTGCTTTAGCAGCACCAGTTTCAGTAATAACCATATTCAGCGTTGCTGCACGGCCACGACGATCCGCTTTATGGTAGTTGTCAATTAAGTTCTGGTCGTTTGTGAACGAGTGAACGGTTTCAACATGACCATTTAATACGGTGTATTTGTCATGTAATACTTTTAGCGTTGGAGTGATCGCATTGGTGGTACAGCTTGCAGCAGAGATAATCTTGTCTTCATCAAGAATGTCCGCCTGGTTCACACCAAATACCACGTTCTTCATATCACCTTTACCAGGTGCAGTCAGAATTACGCGAGCAACGCCCGAACATTGCAAGTGCTGAGCAAGACCTTCAGCATCACGCCATTTACCGGTGTTATCGATCACAAGTGCATTTTCAATGCCGTAAGCAGTGTAATCTACTTCAGACGGATTTGATGCATAGATCACTTTGATGAACTGACCATTTGCAATGATCGCTTCATTCTCTTCATCTACAGAAATTGTGCCTGCAAACGGACCATGGATAGAATCACGACGTAATAAAGACGCACGTTTTTCCAGGTCACCGTCAGATGATTTACGAACCACGATTGCTTTCAGATTCAAGCCACGACCAAGACCTGACTGGCTGATCATCAAACGTGCCAGGATACGGCCGATACGACCGAAACCGTAAAGAACGACATCTTTCCCTTCAACAGAAGTAGCACTGCCTTCAAGAGATTTCACGGCATCTGCAACAAAGGCATCAATATCGCCGCCTTTTTCTTTGTATTCAACAGCCAGTTTGCCTAGATCAATTTCAGCAGTACCAATGTTTTGCACTTTAACCAATGCTTCAAGAATTGGGAAAGTATCTACTACAGAAAGCTCAACATCTAATACGCGAGTACGGCGATGTGCCTTAAGAATCTGGATCACAGAACGGTTAATTAAAGAACGGCCGTAAACTGTAGCTACAATATTTTTTTCACGATACAACTGACCCATCAGGGCAATCATACGCTCCGCAAGTTCCTCACGGTTTTTCCAACGACCTTGGTGCTCTGCATGAAGGGCAACGATAGTGTCTTTACTCACAGATACGTCCTCTAATTAATTGTAAATCTAAGCATAAATTTCAAAACCTGATAATTGTAATGGAATTAGCCGCAAGTTTGAATCAAAAGCTGAATAACTCTTGAGGAAAATTTCGTATATTCACTATAAATTTTAAAAATAGCTATAATTAGTCAAATGATTTTGCTTTTAAAAATAAATGAAACAGCATATTTGGCATAGAAACAACTTTTTTGTTAAATGTTGTTTATTCATTCAATCCCGATCTGAAGGGTCCAAGTAGTCTGGATATTTTTCCAGATTTCGCGCCAGCTCCAAGCGCCGTTTATGCTGTTCCAGCAGGTACAGTACGCCTTCAATGACCAGTAGCAATACCGCCAGCCAAATGGAAATATAAGTCAGCCATTCACCCGCCCCAATCCGCTCGCCCAACGCCATAGACGCAAAGGCCAGCAACACAGGTTCCAAATAGCTGAGTAATCCAAAAATGACAAAAGGCAAATAACGGCTGGCCAGAATATAACTTCCCAGTCCTAATGCACTTAAAAAACCCAAGACAATGACCACCACAACAAGGTGCTGTGCTTCAAGAATCAGCTGCATGGAATCGCTATGAACAAAGCCCAAATAAATCGCAACAGGTAAGATTAAAAACAGATCCCACCAGAAACCGCCCAGATGATCAGTCTGGAATTTACGGCGCATAAAGAAATACAGCGGATACGCCAATGCAACATAGACCGTTTCCCAGGCAACGGCACCAACCCGCCAGATTTCATGTCCTACACCCAATATAGCAAGCGCTACTGCGGCTATCTGCCAGTGTGACAACTTTTCTTTATAGATTACACATCCAACCAGAACCATAACCAGGGGCAATAGAAAATAACCCAAGGAAACTTCCAGGCCACGCCCATTAATCGGCCCCCACAAAAACAACCAAAGCTGGGTGGTACATAAAAATGAACTAAAAAGTAACCAGACTAAAAACATCGGCTCTTTCAGAATGCGCTGAAAGATATGGCTGATATATTTTAAATCGCCTGACCACCACATAAATGCAGTCAGGAATGGAATGGTGGCCAGCATTCGCCAGGCAAAGGTCTGTTCGCTGTCCAAAGGCTGCATAAACGGGGTAAAAAGATACAAGACACCAAACACCACAGATGCCAGTACTGATAATGCGATCCCTTTATACATGCTTTTAACCTATAAAACTTCAGGCATATTATAGCGATTAGTCAAAAATAAAGCTTGAACATCCCGCTATTCAACTTCCTGAATATAAGTAAAAAAATCAGAAACAGCAGCCGTAAAAAAACCATGCTTGGACATGGTTTTTATGAGCTTAACTTTTAAGGCTCAGTAGTCTGAATCTGTTTGGTTCGGATCAGATCGCTTAAGTCATAACCTATCGATTGAGCATATTGCAGATATTCATTAAGCACCTTTTGATCAAGCTGTGGATCACGTGACAATACCCACATATATTTACGCCTCGGCTCTCCAACGAGTACGGTCTGATAGTGATCATCAAGTTTTAATACCCAGTAATCGCCACGACCAACCGGTAACCAGCGGATAAACTCGGGTAAGAAGCTGACCTTGAGTTTGCTATTGTACGGGGGATTCTGAATATATGCTTCCCCTAATGACTGCATCACCTGACCATTTTTCTGGACGCAGCGGTTATCTACAGTGACGTTGCCGTTTTCATTTAAGGTATAAGTAGCCGTGACATTACGATCACACTTTTGCTGAAAAACAAGCGGCTTACGCGCCACCTCATACCAGGTTCCCAAGTAGCGATCCAGCTCTACCTTTTCAACGGTAGGCAATGGCGCTTTTTGTGCATAGGACATCGTCGCCATACCCAAACCAACCAGCACTGCACCACCCACCGCAATTTTTGCAAGTTTAAACCCCGCACGAGGGATATTTTTATTTTTCATATCTATACCTATGACACGAGTCTGATCACAATTTGTAAGCAATTTTATAAACTCACCTTAACGTGCTTCAATCCGGTTTTATGTAGCATTATGTTAGATTTATGCTTGATTTTAAGCGGACTATAGGATGAATGGTGAGTGAGTTTTAGCTCAGCATCTGGGCTTTCAGGCGTAAAATTTCATCACGAATCCGCGCAGCCTGCTCAAACTGCAAATCCTTGGAAGCTTTGAGCATTTCTTTTTCCAGCTTACTGATATGTTTAGCAAACAGTTTCGGGTCCGCCATAATATGGCGTTCATCTGCGCTAATTGCACGTGCCTGATCAGAAGCTTTTAAGGTGATTGAATCATCACTTAAGTCTTCACCCGTATCAATTTCCTTAATGACCTGACGCACAGCGCTACGCGGTGTAATTCCATGTTCTTTATTAAATTGAATCTGTTTGGTGCGACGGCGATCAGTTTCATCAATGGCTTTTTGCATCGAGTCAGTAATACGATCTGCATACAAAATCGCTTTACCTTTCAGGTTACGCGCAGCCCGACCAATCGTCTGAATGAGAGAACGCTCTGAGCGCAGGAAGCCTTCTTTATCGGCATCGAGAATTGCAACCAGGGACACTTCCGGCATATCCAGACCTTCCCGTAGCAGGTTAATGCCGACCAGTACATCATAAACACCGGTACGCAGCTCATGAATAATTTTGACACGCTCCACGGTATCAATGTCTGAGTGCAGATAAGCCACCTTCACCCCATATTCTTTTAAATAAGAACTGAGATCTTCGGCCATGCGTTTGGTCAAAGTCGTTACCAGCACCCGCTCATCGAGATCTTTACGCAAATTAATTTCAGACAATACATCATCGACTTGAGTCAGTACCGGACGAATTTCAATTTCCGGATCAATCAGACCTGTCGGGCGCACCACCTGCTCGACAATCTGCTGGGATTTTTCCAGTTCATAACGTGCAGGCGTGGCACTAACATACACCGTAGCAGGAATAATACGTTCCCACTCTTCAAATTTCATTGGGCGGTTATCCAGTGCACTTGGTAGACGGAAGCCATAATTCACCAGATTTTCTTTACGGGAACGGTCACCTTTATACATGGCGCCAATTTGCGGTACGGTCACATGCGATTCGTCAATAATCAGCAAGGCATCATCGGGAATATAATCAAATAAAGTTGGAGGTGCTTCGCCTGCCGGACGACCGGACAAATGCCGAGAATAGTTTTCAATGCCATTGGTATAGCCGAGCTGCTGCATCATTTCCAGATCATAACGGGTACGCTGCTCAATCCGCTGTGCTTCAAGCAGCTTGTCATTTTCACGAAAAAATACCAAACGTTCTTTCAGCTCTTCCCGAATCGTCTCAATAGCTCGTGCCAGATTGTCTTTAGGCGTCACATAATGACTTTTTGGATAGATCGTAACCCGTGGCACTTTACGAATCATTTTTCCGCTTAAAGGATCAAACCAGCGGATCGAGTCAACTTCATCATCAAACAGTTCAATACGGATAGCATCCTGATCCGACTCTGCCGGGAAAATATCGATGATTTCGCCGCGAATCCGATAAGTACCACGTAAAAATTCAAGCTCATTACGGGTGTATTGCATCTCGACCAGTCGGCGAATAATATCATCGCGGCTGATCCGGTCTCCTTCTACCACATGTAGTAACATGCTCATATAGGCATTCGGATCACCCAAACCATAAATTGCAGAAACCGAGGCGACAATAATCGCATCACGGCGTTCCAACAATGCACGTGTGGCAGAAAGACGCATCTGGTCAATATGGTCATTAATGGCCGAATCTTTCTCGATAAATGTATCGGAAGATGGTACATAGGCCTCAGGCTGATAATAGTCATAATAACTGACGAAATACTCAACCGCATTATTCGGAAAAAATGCCTTAAATTCCCCATAAAGCTGTGCAGCCAGCGTTTTATTATGTGCCATGACAATGGTCGGACGCTGGGTACGTGCAATCACATTGGCCATGGTATAGGTTTTACCAGAACCTGTTACTCCAAGCAGAAGCTGATCGTGATAGCCCTGTTCAATTCCCTTCACCAGCTTTTCAATGGCTTGCGGCTGATCACCCGCAGGTTGATAACTGGTCACTAGTTCAAAGGGCTTTTTATCACTCATAGCTTCAATAAATTCACTGCGGATATCGATGCAATTTATTATGAGGGCAAATCTGAATTACTCAATCCCTGGCCAGGTTTCTGTTTGGTAAATAAAACAATATTACTATTCATTATTGGCTAGCACTTTAATCACGATCTCGTTTGACAAATCATCAAAAAAAATTAAAATTATGAAAGTAATATCTACAAAATCATAAGAAATAGACAAAAAATGAAAGATCAAGAATATCGAGAAATCGCTTTTAAAAATCAGTTTCGCTATATGGGCACTGTCATATTTTGTGTGGGTCTTTTCTATTTGCTTCTGGTCATCGAGACCTTATTGAATAAATATTTTTTATAAAAGATGTCACTTATGCAAAACAATAAATTAAGCATTTTCAGACAACAACTCTATTTAGGTTTGATCGGTATCCTATTCTGGATTATTGGCGGAATTTTGACGTATCTGTTTGGGTAGCTCTGCAACAATAATGCCTTGACCCTTATTGATTTCAAAGGCAACATGAAGCTAATCAGGACAGCGAATAAAAAGCCATGACTTACCATTATCATAATGAAAGTATTGTTAAATCCCTGCCAGAAAACACTGTTTTTGTATTTGGAAGTAACATGGCAGGCCAGCATGGTGGAGGTGCTGCTAGAACAGCACTAGAACACTTTGGTGCAGTAATGGGTGTGGGGCGTGGCTGGTCCGGTCAGAGTTATGCCATTCCGACCATGAATGAGCATTTACAGCAAATGCCGTTATCGCAAATTCAGCACTATATTGATGACTTCAAGCTTTACACCAAGAACCATCCTAAAATAAAGTATTTTATTACTTCAATTGGATGCGGTATTGCCGGCTATAAAGTCGAAGAAATCGCGCCCATGTTCAAAGGCATTTCCCATAATGTCATTTTGCCGCAATCGTTCCGTCCTTTTGTAGAAAAGCCGCTCCCTAAAGTGACAGCAAAGTTTCTGCATACCATTTTTCGAGACTCTGTGATTTTCACGCCGGCCACAGATGAACTGATTGAAGTCCTTGCCCTAAGTGAAAATGAAAAAAGTCTGGCCAAAATCCTTTTAAATACCCAGACTTATCCAACAGATAGCAATGGACGAGAGCGGGTTTTTGAAATTGAAGATATTCTGCACAATCTAAGAGGGAAAATATTTGATTTTCAAGATAACTCAGAAGGTGCAATGTTATTTGGCGCGGTGATTTTGGCTTTATTAGAGCTGTATAATATCAATGAAAAAGACTTTATTGATGTCTGGAAGGGGGAACGGGAAATTTCGCCGCCCAAACCAGAAAATAAGGCACGTAAAAGTTTAAGATAATTCAAAAAGTATAAAAAAAGCCATGATCCTCATGGCTTTATTATGTCCGACGCTCTAATGTTTAGAGTGCTTAACGTTTTCCCATCGCACGACGGGTGCCACGTGGTGGCATCCAGGTACGGTCTGCATAACGCTGAGGTTTTGGTCTCAGATCTTCCAAGACTTCCTCTGCAGCAGACTGCTCGGCCTGTTTTACAGGAAAGGGCAAATTAACCAGCGGCTTTTTTTTGGGAGAATTTTGCGAATTCATGTGATCTACTCAATAATTTATGCGTTCTATTGTACAAAAAAATGAGCACTCCTGGGTACAACTCGTTCTAGTTAAATTTCTCACTTTCTTGGCTCAAAATTAAAATAAAAGCCTTTTTAAATCTCAAAATCTATATATTTTTTTCAAAAAAACTTCATAAAAAAGCTAGAAAATGCTAATTTCCAGGTTCGATGCAAGCTGAATAAGCAAAGTTTGACCCGCTCAGAAATTCAATTTTTACCCTATATCCCACTTGTTATTACACAAAAACCTCACAAATTAACCCAATAGTCATACTGCTTACCAAACACAACCCGTTCGTTACTTTTAGCTACTTGTTCAGCAGCTGAGTTTTTTGATGATATTCACATAAATTGTTCAATACAAAAACAAAGAAACACAACGAACATGGAGTTCTGGTTTAATGAAAACAATAATGTTTTGTATGGCAGGTATGGCCTCTTTACCCGTGCTTGCACATGCAAATTCACCTTATTTCAGCTTGCAAGATGGGGATGGCTTTAAACGCTTTTCTGTATCCGTCGGTGCCTTACATGTCATGCCACAAGGCAAAGCTCAACCTTTTAAAGTCAATACGGCGGTCGAGAATGGGAAAAGCTATACCAATGGCCCTATTCAGGTAGACACCGTTTTAAATAATCTTGATCCAAATGAAAAACAGGAAGCAGTCAAAATTTTATTAGAAGGAATTGGCTTTTTTACTGGAGGCACATTACCTGCTGGAATGAGTGGAACGACACAGATCAATGGTCTTTCTGAATGGAACAATTCTGGGAGTGGCTTAGAAGCAGATGATGTGACCACCTTAGGGATCATGACCAACTACTTCTTTACCGATAATGTTTCTTTCGAAATGAAAGCCGGTATTCCCCCTAAAGTTGATCTGCAAGGAAAAGGGAAGATTTTTGCTCCTTTCTCTGGCACTGCTACTCCTACACTGGGAAGCATTACCCTTCCACTAGAGATTGAGTTAAAGAAAGATATTGAAATTACAGACTTAGAAGCTTATGGTGCAGCCGCTTCTGCACGTGCCTGGACACCTGCTTTTGAGTTTCAATACCACTTCGGAAAAACTGGCGTGAATAAATTCCGCCCCTATGTTGGCTTAGGGTTGCTGTATGCTTATTTTAATGAGCTTGAAATTAACCCTCGAACAGAACAAGATCTGATTGCTGCCGGACATATGATTGCAAATATTCTCGATGGGAAAGCGGGCGCATCTTTAGAAAATAAACCAAATAGCAAGGCAAATCCAAAAGTAAAAGTCGAAGCTTAGGATACCTTCGCTCCGGTTGCCACTGTCGGTTTTACTTATGATTTTAATGACCGATGGTTCGCGGTAGGTTCACTGTCTTATGCTCATTTAAATAATGAGACAACGATTACTGTCACTGACTCAACATTCGGGAAACTAATTGAATCTAAGGCAGAAATTGAGGTTAATCCTATTCTCGCTTATGCAGGTATTGGTATTCGCTTCTAGCCCTCTTGTGCTAAAAAGCAGAGCATGGACTCTGCTTTTTTATAATCTACTTTAAGCTATAAAACTTTAAATTTTCATAAATAAAAATTATAATTCAATTAATTTTTATTTTATCGCCTCCCCTGATTGAATCGAATACTATAACAATTAACTCTATATTCACGACGCACTTATGGCTGACAGTCAATTTTCCAGAACACTCATTTTTATGCTAATTGGTGCTGCCATAATTTTGGCACTGTCCTTAGGTATCCGTCATGCCTTTGGACTCTATCTGATGCCAATGAGCGAGGAGTTTGGCTGGGGTCATAATGTTTTTAGTCTGGCAATTGCCATGCAGAACCTGATCTGGGGTGCAGTCCAGCCCGTAACTGGCGCCATTGCTGACAAATATGGCAGTAAAATTGTCGTTGCGGTGGGTGGAGTCTTATATACACTTGGTTTGCTGCTCATGGCAGTCAGTTCGACGGGGCTATTATTAAACCTGAGTGTGGGAGTGATTCTCGGATTAGCCTTATCTGCGACCTCATTTCCGGTATTATTATCTGCCGTAGGTCGGGCAGCTCCGCCAGAAAAACGCAGTCTGGCGATGGGTATTGCCAGTGCAGCCGGTTCCTTTGGCCAGTTTATTATGCTGCCTTCGACTCTGCTCCTTTTACAAAATGTAGGCTGGTCAGCCGCTTTGGTGGTCAGTGCCATTTTAATTGCCCTGATTATCCCCTTGGCCTGGATGCTAAAGGCACCTATGTATGTTGATCCAAATGCCGTAGCTACTGCATCTAAAAGCCCGCTTAGCTTTAAACAGATTCTTGTGGTCGTTAAAAATCATAAACCGTTCTGGTTTCTGGCCATGGGCTTTTTTGTTTGTGGTTTTCAGGTGGTTTTTATTGGCATTCACTTACCTGGCTACCTGATTGATCATGGCTTTAATACCACGACAGGTACGGCTTTCTTGGCACTGGTGGGACTGTTTAATATTGTAGGGACTTATACTGCCGGCTGGCTGGGCGGAAAATATTCCAAGCCTCATTTGCTGATGGGATTATATGGCCTGCGGGCGATTGCGATCGGTGCTTTTTTACTCCTGCCTTTAAGCACCTGGACGGTATATGCCTTTGGTATCATTATGGGGCTGTTATGGCTCTCTACCGTACCATTGACCAATGGTATTGTGGCAAATATGTTTGGGGTAAAATACCTGACAATGCTGAGTGGTATAGTATTCTTTACCCATCAGGTCGGTTCGTTTTTTGGTGGATGGCTCGGTGGTCTTAACCACGATTTAAGCGGTAATTATAATGCAGTCTGGATGCTGTCGATTGCTTTGAGTATTTTCGGGGTATGGGTGCATTTCTGGGTTAATGAGGAGCAAATTGTCCATGACTGATTCTACTGCGCTACTAAAGCTCTTGATCATCGTTGCCCTAATCTTATTACTGATTCTGGCTATTCTGCTCTGGAGTCAGACACCCCAGCTGTTTGAATATTTTAATCAGGCTTTTTGCGCGCACTGATTGGCAAAAACTCAAAGATGCAACCTGTTCTAAGTGTTTGTAAAATTAGTCTTGTCCAATCTAAAAACTCCGACCCATTATTTATTTTTATATAATTTTTCATAAAGTTATAAACTCTTTAGATTTCATAGACGCTGAATTTTCTCACATTACCGCTACTAAAAACTCATCCGCCTGCGATAATGGCCGAAGCCATTAATCCGTATTTTTTACCATTCAAATTCTACTCTATTGATTTGATTTTTAAGAGTTATTCAGTTTATATTTCTGCTGGCTTAAATTTAAACAAGCGGCAATCTACTTCTAAAATTACGTAACAAAACCTATGATTATTTTACTTTTCCTCACCTAATCCGCCTAGTGTATATGCCTTTTTCTGATTAGCTTATTCCTAAATCCAATCACTCAAGGAGAGGAAGATGAATGATATCCAGTTTGCAGATTGCGTGAAAACCTGTATGACCTGTTCCCTTGCCTGTACCTATTGTGCAAGTGCCTGTTTAAAAGAAGAAGATCTGGAGATGATGCGGGAATGTATTCAACGCTGTCTGGACTGTGCAGATATTTGCCAGCTCTGTGCCCGCATGGAGCAGAAACAATCTCATTTTATGAAAGAAATTTGTGAGCTTTGCGCTCAGGCCTGTGAATACTGCGCAGAAGAATGCGGCAAACATGAGCATGAACACTGCCAGCAATGTGCAGAAGCTTGCCGTCGCTGTGCGGTTGAATGCCGAAAAATGGCTGCCTGATCATTCACAAAGAAGTGTAGAACAATTACTTTAGTCAAAATTTTAAAGTTAAAAAAAATCAGAAAAAACAAAAATCCCTCAATCTGCTTTGATTGAGGGATTTTTATTGACAACTGAACCGGGTGATTAGAACAGACGGTTCATGCCATTTAATGTTGCTACACGATAAGCTTCCGCCATAGTCGGATAGTTAAAGGTGGTTTCCACAAAATACTTGATGGTATTGTGCGGGCTGTTCATCACAGCCTGACCGATGTGGATAATTTCTGAAGCGTTATTACCAAAACAATGTACCCCTAAAACTTCTAAAGTTTCACGATGGAACAAGATCTTCAATTCCCCAACGGTATCCCCGGTAATCTGCGCGCGTGCCAGATGACGAAATGACGCCTGCCCCACCTCGTATGGGATTTTCTCTTCGGTTAACTGTTGTTCAGTTTTACCGATAGATGAAATTTCCGGAATGGTATAAATTCCTGTTGGAATATCCGTAACTGGTGCGACGTTTTCCTCACCGTTCATGTTTGCACCGGCACAGCGGCCCTGGTCATAGGCAGCAGAAGCCAGTGAAGGCCAGCCAATCACATCACCCGCAGCATAGATATTTTCAACTTCGGTCTGATATTGATCATTCACCGTCAGTTGACCACGGCTATTTGGTTTCAGGTTCACATTTTCCAGGCCTAAACCATCCGTATTACCTGAACGACCATTACACCATAAAATGGCATCTGCTTTGATTTTCTTGCCACTTTGAGTATGCAAGATCACATAGTCATCTGAAGTTTCCAGGAAGTCGATCTGTTCATTGTGACGAATTAACACGCCCTGCTCACGCAAGTGGTAAGACAGTGCATCAGAAATTTCATCATCTAGGTAGCTGAGCAACTTCGGCTGCGTATTAATGAGATCAACCTTATGACCCAAGCCGATAAAGATCGAGGCATATTCACAACCAATTACCCCTGCACCATAAATAATAATTTTTTGAATGGTAAAATCCAGCTCCAGAATTTTGTCTGAATCAAAGACACGCGGATGATTGAAATCAAGAATATCCGGACGGTATGGACGAGAACCGGTCGCAATCACCAGTTGCTGGAACATGATCGTTTCTTTAATCCCATCGGGTGCAAAGACAAAAATGGTATTTTGGTCCTGGACATAGGCACGGCCATGGTAAATATCAATTTTGTTACGGTCATAGAAGCGTGAGTGAGTGTCTACCTGCTGCTGAATGACTTTATGTGCATTGCGTAGCACTTGCTTCATCGTGAACTGTTTCCAGTCTCCTACTTTCTGGAACATTGGATCACGTTGATAACGGATAATACTGGATACCGTTTGACGCAATGCCTTACTTGGAATGGTTCCTACATGAGTACAGTTACCACCAAGTTGTTCACGCATATCAACGATTGCAACACGCTTGCCAGATTTGGCAAGTTTCATTGCCGCGCCTTCGCCCGCAGGGCCCGAACCTAGAACTACCGCATCGTACTTAACGAAAGTCCCACTAATGACCTCTTTCTTACGTGGCATTCAACGCTCCTTAAAATTAAAAAATTTTGCTTTAATCTACGCTATATTATGACGTAATTGCTGTCAGTTTGGTGTATTTAACTTACATATATTGTGTGATAAGAACATTTTTTAAATGAATAACCCTTTTCGCCCTATTTTGCCCAAGTTTCGTTATAATAAAAAAATACTAATGGTGATTATCTCCCTTCAAAATAGTGGAAAAGTTGAATATGTCTGAGAACCGTAAACCTGAACAGGGGGTCAAACTTCGCGGCGCAGAGAAAGTCGCTCGTATTCCTGTAAAAGTTGTTCCTACGGTTGAAACGCCTCGGAAGCCCGACTGGATTCGGGTCAAGATGGCAGCTCCGGAAGAAGTTCAGCGTATTAAAACTACACTTCGTCAGCAGAAACTGCATACCGTCTGTGAAGAAGCTGCCTGTCCGAACCTGCCTGAATGTTTTGGCGGCGGTACGGCAACCTTTATGATCATGGGAGATATCTGTACCCGTCGCTGTCCATTCTGCGACGTGGCTCATGGTCGTCCAAATGCGCTTGATCCGGATGAACCGCGCCATATGGCGGAAACCATTGCCAATCTGGGGCTAAAATATGCAGTGATTACCTCCGTAGACCGTGACGACCTGCTCGACGGCGGTGCACAGCATTTTGTGGATTGTATTAAAGAAGCACGTACTTTAAGTCCAAATACCCTGCTAGAAATTCTGGTACCTGACTTCCGTGGCCGGATGGATATCGCGCTGCGTATCATGACCGAATGTCCCCCTGATGTATTTAACCACAACATTGAAACTGTGCCACGTTTATATAAAGCCATGCGTCCGGGTTCTGATTACCAGCACTCGTTAAATCTTTTGAAAATGTTTAAAGACTACTGCCCGGATATTCCAACCAAATGTGGTCTGATGGTCGGTATTGGTGAAACGGAAGAAGAAGTCATTGCGCTACTCAATGACCTGAAAGCACATGAAGTCGATTATGTGACCATTGGTCAGTACTTGCAGCCATCTAAACAGCATGCTCCAATTGACCGCTTTGTTACCCCAGAAGAATTTGAACGCTATGCTGAGCACGGCCGTAAACTGGGCTTTAAGAATATCTGGTCTGCACCTATGGTACGTTCAAGTTACTTCGCTGACCGTCAATATTACGGTGAACCTGTCCCAGCAGTACGCCGCAAAACTGACCCGGCTAAAAAAATTGCAGTTCAGACGATTGAAGCTTAAAAAGCTTTAAAGCCAAAGCCCTCTAAATTAGAGGGCTTTTTTGTGTGTATTTAAATAAATCTCGTTTTAGCACGTTTAAAGACCATATCTATAAAAGAATTTAATGGGCTGAATGATCGAACAAAGATATTTACTTTGATTGGTTTTTAAATCCTCTTACGCCTACTAACTAAAAATTAAGTCATTACTTATCTTCACATTTCTTTGCGCGTTCTCACTTGAAGAGTGTTCATTTTTCAAACAATCTCAAAAAATAGCTAAACGACTTAACGATATCGTTGAAATACTTGAAAACGATAATTCTCACAAGAACAATGCTGCGCTTGCCTGATTCTCAAATGATGCAAAAAGAGTTGTGAAATATTGCGAAATAAAGAGGAGGAATTCAGGCAAAGCTACTGTTGCATAACGCTGGAGAAATATAACAATGTTCTTTATTTTCGCTGTACTGCTTCTACTCCTGAGTTTATGGGCTGTTTTCTATTTTCAGCTCTCACGTAGCAGTGGAACCATCGTGCTGCTAGTCATGTCGATGGTATGTACCTTTATCAGTCCCTGGTCACTCCTTCTGGGTATTCCACTCATTCTCATCAGCCTAGTACTGCTCGTTGCACCTTTACGCCTGTCACTGATTTCCAAACCGGCGTATAAGACACTCTCGAGTGCTATGCCCAGCATCAGCCCAACAGAACGCGAAGCACTGGACTCTGGTACCAGCTGGTGGGAAAAAGAACTATTTATGGGTGCTCCAAACTGGGAAAACTTTAATAACTATCCTTATCCAAAACTATCACTTGAAGAACAGGCTTTTCTGGACAATGAGGTTGAAACCTTATGCAGTATGCTGGATGAATGGGAAATCCATGAGCAAAAAGCTTTACCTGACGCTATCTGGGCATATATTAAGGAGCACGGTTTCTTAGGTCTGATCATTCCCAAGGAATATGGTGGTCGTGCATTTAGCTCCTTCGCCCAAAGCAGGGTCATGAGCAAAATTTCCTCACGTTCTCTTACTGCAGCGGTTAGCTGCATGGTGCCCAACTCGCTTGGACCAGGTGAGCTGCTCTTACATTATGGCACCGAGGAGCAGAAAGACCGCTATCTACCTGGCCTGGCCAAAGGTGAGGAAATTCCCTGCTTTGGCTTAACCAGCCCCGAAGCTGGCTCAGATGCTGGTGCCATCCCCGACACCGGCGTGGTTTGTTATGGTCAGTTTGAGGGTCAGGAAGTGTTAGGCCTTAAAATGAACTTTTCTAAACGCTGGATCACCTTGGCACCGATTGCCACTGTCATTGGTCTGGCTTTTAAAATGTATGATCCCGATCATCTTTTGGGTGAACAGGCCGAGTACGGGATTACCTGTGCTCTGCTCCCTGCGAGTCATGAAGGTGTGAAAATCGGACCACGCCATAATCCTGGCTCGCCATTTATGAATGGTACAGTTGAAGGCAAAGACGTATTCATTCCGCTGGACTGGATTATCGGTGGGGTGAAAAATGCCGGTAAGGGTTGGCGCATGCTGATGGAATGCCTGGCGGTAGGCCGTGGTATTTCCCTGCCTGCCCTGTCTACCGCTAGTGCCGAAATGACTTACTTGAATGTCGGCGCTTTTTCTCGCATTCGCCAGCAATTCAAGATTTCAATCGGTAAATTTGAAGGTGTGCAGGAAGCCAATAGTGAAATTGCCAGTGATACCTATATGCTGGAAGCATTCCGTTATCTGGTTACATGTGGTCTGAATCAGGGGGGTAAGCCTGCGGTCATGACGGCCATGGCCAAATACTATGCCACTGAAACCATGCGTAAAGTGGTAAATCATGGCATGGATGTGGTCGGTGGCCGTGCTATTCAGATGGGTCCACGTAACTTTTTGGTTTTAAATTACCAAGCCATTCCTGTCTCCATTACTGTAGAGGGTGCCAATATTCTGAGCCGCTCCCTAATGATTTTTGGTCAGGGTTCTATGCGCTGCCATCCTTATCTGTATGAGGAATTACAGCTATTACAGGCAGAGGATCGGACAACTGCCCTACAGCCTTTCGATAATTTACTGTTCCAGCACCTCGGCTATACGTTTAACCGCGCAGCCCGCTCTCTGGCTTATGCTTTTAGCGGTGGTTCAAGTAATGCGCCTCAAAGCGCGACTGATTTTACCCGTGCTTATTACAAGGTCATTAACCGTCTGAGTGCCAACTTTGCTCTGACTGCCGATATGTGTCTGGGTTTATTGGCCGGCGATATTAAACGCAAGGAAATGCTATCTGGGCGTCTGGCTGATATTCATGCGCATCTCTTTATTGCTTCCTCCATCTTGAAATACTTTGAACACAGCAAAAAGACCGAGGCTGAGCGTTTACATGCTCAGCTGGCGGTAGAGAAATCACTTTATACTGCACAAGAAGGATTTTACGACCTGTTTGCAAACTTCCCACGAGGGAGCGCAGCAGCTATGGTGAAGTTAATATGTTTCCCATTTGGCCGCCCACTCAAAAAGCCATCAGATCAACTGAGACAGCAGGTGGCCATGAGCATGATGGAAGACAATGCCTTCCGTCAGTCTTTAAAACAACATGTTTATTATAATACTCTAGAAGATGATATTACCGGGCGCATGGAATCTACCTTTAATATGTTACTTGAAATAGAACCGCTCTGGGATCGTTTTAAAAAGGCCGAATCTAAAAATCAGTTTAAAGGCCTGAGTTTTGAAGAGCGGCTCATAGATGCACAGCAAAACGGTTTTATTGATGAGCATGAAGCTGAACAGCTGCGTCATTACAATGCCAAACGTTATGACAGCATGCTGACGGATATTTTTGACCTGGAACTTAAAGAGGTACTAGAACTGGATAATCCACATCTGTCGCAAGCCGCCCAGCCGGAGCCAGAAATAGCGGTTGAAAACGGACTCTATAAATCCTCTTCTGCGCCTGTGGCCTCCCTTGCAAAAGATGAACATCACAATCATAAAGAACCGGAAGAGGAACCTTTCATGCGCTTTTAAATAAAAGCCTTAAAAAAGTGGCGCAACCGCCACTTTTTTTACGACCATCTGACTATGGGTATCAACGATTAAAAACGTTAAGCTAGACTGATAATGAATGTGAGGGAAGATAATGTCACAACAAGATTATGAAAATGGCCTGAAAGTCCGTACTGAAGTGATGGGCGCAAGTTTTGTGCAACGTGCTCAGGAAAATACCGTGCCTTTTACCCAGCCGTTACAAGACTGGATTAATGAGCATGCCTGGGGTTCGACCTGGCAGCGTGAAGGTGTATTGCCACGTAAATACCGCTCTCTGATTACGCTTGCATTTCTTACCGCACTCAAAAGCCCAACCGAACTTAAAGGCCATGTTCGAGGTGCCTTGAATAATGGTGCGTCTGTTGAAGAAATTCAGGAAGTCCTGCTCCATAGTCTGCCTTATTGTGGCGCACCTGCGACACAGGAAGCCTTTCGCGCAGCACTTGAAGTAATTCAGGACTATCAGGCAAACCAGCAGAATTAAATAATCCGTTTATCTTATGGCAATAGCTTAAGCAGGATTAAAATTAACAACATACTTAGGCTATTTTCAAGTTAAAGACTTGAAGATAAAATTTCCCCCTTTAAACATATATGTATGCCGGGCATATTTATCAGCCGAGCCATTCGGTCAGTTACTCCAGATTTATTTCTCAGACTTCAGATAAAAATATAACCGGACTACCAATCTTCCCGATATAAATGAATATATCGAATCCTGCTTCCTTAATCATTCTAAAAATTGAGCAGTATAGTAGACCTCTTTCATAAATCATTTTTTACTCAGTTCCAAATTATAGATTGCCGCAATTAAATTGAATCTTAATCCCAGTCTTTTGCCTCGAT
>NZ_JAMXYB010000037.1:0-26318 GCF_024129495.1 Acinetobacter sp. S4400-12
GTTGGTAAGACAAAAAATTTGAGTAAAAAGCCCGCTTAACAGTGGGCTTTTTACTGTCTGCAATTTATTCATTTAACATAAAATCTCTTATTCGAAATTCATCATTTATCTACTTTCATAACCTAATAAACCTAATTTTTATAAGCAGATACTCGCTATACTTAAGTAAATTTAGGTATTACTAGAGATTCTTGCTTCATGACCCAGGTTCAACTTCAACAACTACAAAAACATCTTTGGAACATTGCAAACGACTTACGTGGAAAAATGGGAGCCGATGAGTTCCGTGACTACATTCTCGGCTTCATTTTCTACAAATACCTGTCAGAAAAAGCGATTTCTTTTGCCAATGAACTGTTGAAAGATGAAGGCCTTGCAGAAAAATACTATCAACTTGATGAAAATAACCCTGATCACGCTGAACTGATTGACGGCATCAAAGAAAACTCAGTTGAAGAAGTCGGTTATGCCCTAGCACCAAAACAACTGTTCCACACAATTGCTGAACGTGGTCGTCAGGGTGAGTTTATTCTTGATGAGCTTTCAAATACCTTGCGAGAAATCGAACGCAGTACTTTAGGTGCTGAATCTGAAGATGACTTTGCCAATCTATTTGAAGATCTAGACCTCAATTCTACTAAACTCGGCAACAATGCCAATGACCGTAATGAGTTAGTCAGCAAAGTACTGACCCATCTCGATAATATTGACTTCGATCTTAGTAATTCAGAGTCGGATGTATTAGGTGATGCATACGAATATTTGATTGGTGAGTTTGCTTCTGGTGCAGGTAAAAAAGCAGGTGAATTCTATACACCTCAAACCGTATCAACCTTACTTGCAAAGATTGTGACACAAGGCAAAGAACGCCTTCGTTCAGTCTATGACCCAACGTGTGGTTCAGGTTCATTGTTGTTACGTGTAAAACGTGAAGTTCAAGATGTTGATATGATTTACGGTCAAGAGATGAACCGTACCACCTACAACTTGGCACGAATGAACATGATTCTGCATGATGTTCACTTTGCTAAATTCGATATAAAGCAAGAAGATACTCTCACTCGCCCACAGCACATTGATCAGCGCTTTGAAGCCGTAGTCGCCAATCCTCCATTCTCAGCAAAATGGTCAGCAGATCCAATCTTCTTACAAGACGAACGTTTTAGCCGTTTTGGTAAGCTTGCACCAAGCTCAAAAGCAGATATGGCTTTTGTTCAGCACATGCTTCATCAACTTGATCACAATGGCACAATGGCCGTTGTACTTCCGCATGGGGTGTTATTCCGTGGTTCAAGTGAAGGCATGATTCGTCAGTACCTGATTGAAAAACTGAATGTCATTGATACCATCATTGGTTTACCTGCCAACATTTTCTATGGCACCTCAATTCCAACCTGTATCTTGGTATTGAAGAAAAACCGTGAGCATAACGGCAATATTCTGTTTATTGATGCCAGCAATGATTTTGAAAAGCAGAAGAACCAAAACAAGTTATTGCCTGAGCATTTGGATAAGATTGTTGCGGCATTTGAAAAGCGTGAAAATATTGAAAAGTATGCGCATGTGGCGACTTTACAACAAGTCAAAGACAATGATTACAACTTGAATATTCCACGTTATGTCGATACTTTTGAAGCGGAAGCCGAGATTGATCTGGATGCGATTGCCCAGCAGTTGGAGGCTTTAGAGGTTGAAAGTCAAAAGACTGATGCGGTGATTAGTGAGTTTTGCAAAGAGCTTGGGATTGCTTCGCCATTTGCGGAGGTGAAGTAATGGCTTCACCAAAGTTAAGGTTTAAAGAATTTGATGGGCAATGGAAAACTGTTCAGCTGAAAAATTGTATTGCATCAATGGATTCAGGTTGGAGTCCACAATGTGAGAGTTATCCAGCTGATTTAAATCAATGGGGAGTATTGAAGACAACTTCGGTTGATTGGAGTGGGTTCAAGGAAAATGCCAACAAGAGACTGCCAGATAATCTTGAACCAAGATTAGAAATTGAAGTTAAACCTGAGGATATTTTGGTAACTAGAGCAGGCCCTACTGAACGTGTGGGAGTGGTATCTGTTGTTCCAAAAAATGTACGCAGTCATTTATTAATTTCAGATAAATTGATTCGTCTTAAAAGTAATAATCAAAATGATCCTAACTTTTTGGGGATTAGTTTGGCATCTTCAAAATGTCAGAATCAATTACAGTCTAAGACTTCAGGATTAGCTAAGTCACAAACGAATATTTCACAAAAAATATTATTAGATGTTTCTTTACAAACACCGAATAAAGCAGAACAAACCAAAATCGCTTCTTTTTTATCGGCAGTTGATGAAAAGATTAGCCAACTCACCCAAAAACATGAGCTACTCAGCCAGTATAAACAAGGCATGATGCAAAAGCTGTTTAGTCAGCAGATTCGTTTTAAAGCTGATGATGGGAGTGAGTTTGGGGAGTGGGGGGACAAAAAGCTTGGGGATATTAGTAAAACTTTCTCAGGTGGTACTCCATCTAGCGCAAAGAAGGAATATTACGAAGGGAATATTCCTTTTATAAAATCAGGTGAAATTTCTGAAAAATATACTGAACAATTTATTAATGAACTCGCATTAAATAATTCTTCTGCAAAATTAGTGAAAAAAGGAGATTTACTTTATGCGTTATATGGAGCTACTAGTGGGCAGGTAGCTATTTCTCAAATAGATGGTGCAATAAATCAAGCTGTGCTATGTATTAGAAGCAACCTGAATACCATATATTTATTAAATTTCTTTTTACTTCAAAAAGATTCAATCCTGTCTACATATTTACAGGGTGGGCAAGGCAATTTATCAGCATCGATTTTGAAAGAAATCCAGTTGCCTGTACCTTGCTTAGAAGAACAAACCAAAATCGCTAACTTCTTATCTGCCATTGACCAAAAAATTAATGTAGTTTCAGAGCAGTTAGAGCAAGCTAAGCTTTGGAAAAAAGGGCTTTTACAGCAAATGTTTGTTTAAATATCTATCAAGCAAATCCAACCATCTGATTGAAAGTTTTGAGGGTAAAACATCACAGTATGTTTCGAGCTTCAATCAGATGGATTTCACTTAGATCACCGTAATTGAATAAAAAATTAGAGAAAGTAATGTCTGTACAAAGCGAAGCTCAACTTGAAAATGAACTCATTGAACAACTCAAACAACTAGGCTACAACCAGGTTGATGTTAAAGATGAGACTCAATTGCTGAGCAATCTGAAACTTCAAGTTGAACGCGCCAATGGCATCGCATCTTTTTCTCCAAATGAATGGGCACAAGTCCTGAATCATCTCAAAGCAGGGAACAGCTTCAACTGTGCCAAGGTCCTGCGTAATCGCTTTCCTGTGAACTTTGATGATGGATCTACACGCCACATTGATTTTTTATTCGCAGATCCTACGAAAAACATCTACCAAGTGACCAATCAGATTGCCATTGATCACAGTACGAGTAACGGTCACACAAGTCGCTTTGATGTCACCTTGCTGATCAATGGCCTACCTTTAGTCCAAATCGAGCTAAAACGCGCAGGTGTCGAGCTTCCTGAAGCCTTTAACCAAACCCAACGCTATGCCAAAGCTGCTTATGGTAGCGGAGCAGGTCTGTTTAATTACATCCAACTGTTTGTGATCAGTAATCGTGACCACACCCATTACTATTCAACAGGCACCAGTAATTTCGAATTTACCTTCCCTTGGGCAGATTTTGACAATAAGCACATCCATAAAATCGATATCTTTGCCGAAGCCTTTTTAAACCATCAGCACATCACCCAAATGCTGACCGAATACATGGTGATCCTGGAAGTTGAAAAGCGTTTGATGGTGCTGCGTCCATACCAAATCTATGCGGTACAACAGATTATTCAGCGTGTGCAACATTCAGAGCAAAATGGCTATATCTGGCACACCACAGGTTCAGGAAAAACCCTAACCTCTTTCAAAGCAAGTCAATTGATCATGCGCTTGCCTGAAGTTGAAAAGGTGCTGTTTGTTGTGGATCGTAGTGATCTCGATACCCAAACCGTGCGTGAGTTCAATGCCTTCAAAAAAGACAGTGTTGATACCACCAAGAATACAGGCACCTTGGTTACTCAATTGGGCCAAAAGCATGACAAACTGATTGTCACCACCTTACAAAAGCTCAATATTGCGATTAGTTCTGATCGTTATAGCGATCAGATTAGCTATCTCAAAGACAAAAAAGTGGTGATCATTTTTGATGAATGTCACCGTAGCCAATTTGGCGATACTCATCGCAATATCAAACGCTTCTTTAATCAGGCGCAAATGTTTGGTTTTACAGGAACGCCAATTTTTGAGAAAAATAGCCAACTGAAAATTGACTCAAAAGCAGTCACCACCAATGCCCTATTTGACGAATGCCTGCATAAATACGTGATTACGGATGCTATTCGTGATGGTAACGTCTTACCCTTCCAGATTGCCTATCTGGGCAAATACACCAGCAACGGCATCGAAAACAGCGACAGCTATGAAGAAGATGTAGAAGGAATTGATACCAAAGAGCTGTTTGATAACCCTGCTCGTCTCGAAATGATTACCCGATATATCCTGGATAATCACCATATCAAAACCAAAAATAAAACCTTCACCGCGATGTTCTGTGTCAGTTCCGTTGAAGTCCTGACCCAGTACTACGAACTATTTAAAAAAATACAGCAGGAAAAACAGCAACAAGCCGAAGAACAAGGTGGGATTTACACCCCATTGACCATTGCCACGATTTTTTCCTTTGCAGCCAATGAAGAACTCAAGGTCGAAGATCACAGTGGTTTAATTGAAGAAGAGTCTGCGGATATCCCGACCAAAATCAGCCAATCCAACCGAGATAAGCTCGATCAATACATTGCTGAATACAATGCCAAATTTGGCCAGAACTACAACTCAGGTGATGAGTTCTACGCTTACTACCGTGATATCGCCAATCGGGTACGAAAAAAAGAAATTGATATCCTGCTTGTGGTGAATATGTTCCTGACTGGTTTTGACTCAAAACCACTCAACACCCTGTATGTCGATAAGAACCTTAAATATCATGGCCTCATTCAGGCCTTTTCACGCACCAACCGTATTCTGAACGCAGACAAGCCGTTCGGTAATATCCTGTGCTTCCGTAACCTGAAACAAGCCACGGACCAAGCCCTCACCTTATTCTCAAACAAGGATGAAGCAGAAAAAATTGTCTTGATCCCAAGTTTCGACAGCATTAAAGAAAAATACAATGCTGCGGTTGCCCATTTACTCAGTATTGCCCCAGATCCTGATCAAGTACCCAATACGCTAGAAACTGAAGAACAGCAATTGGAATACGTCAAAGCCTTCCGTGAGGTAATGCGGATCAATGCACAATTGGAAAACTTTGTAGAGTATGACCAGGACGATACTGATTTAAACAAAGCAGAATTCCAGAAACATACCTCACAGTACAAATATCTGTACAACAATGTCCGTGTGATCCAGCCTAAAGACAAAGTATCGGTCCTCAATGACGTCAATTTCCAACTGGAACTGATCCACCGCGATACCGTGAATGTCGGTTATATCCTGAATTTACTGCAATCGGTGGTCAATCATAAAGATCCTGAAAAGAAACAGCAGTATCGTTCCCAGGTGCAAGATATCATTTCGACCAATCACAACTTGTATGACAAACAAGAGCTGATTCAAAAGTTCCTGGATGAAAACATTCCACGCATGGCCAATGGTCAAAGTGTTGAAGAGGCCTTTGCTCAGTTTTGGGATGTGGAAAAAGAAAAGGCCTTGGACGAACTGTGTCAAAAAGAAGCCATCAAGCCTGAGGTATTTAAAACGGTGCTTAGTCAATATGAATACACTAAACGCCTACCTAGCCGTGAAGATGTCAAAGACTTACCGATTACTCGTCCTAAGATCTCAGAACGGAATACCATGATGAATACCCTGGTTCTCAAAACTCGGAACTTTATTGAAAAATTCTATCGAGGTTTATAAGTACCTCAAAATAAAAAATGCCTGAACTTCAGGCATTTCATCATCACTCACAGCTTAAAACAATTAAAAAACGAGAGTCTTACTCTTTTGAATACGATTTAACTTTTTCAAAAACTGGATAGAAATCCAATCCCTCATCTTTCATCGTAGAAATCAACGCAACAATTACAGCAATATGTGTAGGCACGACACCTTGTTTACTGTAATTCGTAATTGAATTAGGTTTTATACCCAATAATTCAGCAAATTCTTTAATTGAAAGCCCTGCTTTACCGATAAGACGTTGAAATTCAGTATATGGCATTTGATTAAATTTATAGAAATGGTGTTTTGAAATTATAGCATAGGGTTACATTTACATAAAAACACATAAAAATATGTGGCAAACACATATTTTTATGTGTTATAAATAGCTTATCAACTAATCTATTTACTATCTTTATAGGAGAAATCATTATGTATTCATACCCTAATGCAAATACTGAAAAGAAAATTGCACTGATGATCATCAATGACTTTTTCATTCAAAAAGCAAATGAACTTTGGATTTTTTTACAAATCGATCAGTGTTTTAACGATTATGAAGCAACACTGATTTGGACTCGACGGTATCTAGAGGAACATCCTGAAGGTGAATACAGCGATATTCAAAAGGCATTCCTTTCTTGTTTCCCAGACAATTTCTTTAACTTCGACTAGTAATTTATGGATAGCCTTTTCTGTTTTGTAGCACTTTAAATCAGAATATAGGTCATACGAGAGAAAAAATTACATATAAAAAGCCCTTAATGATGAAGGGCTTTTTTTTACATCTAAAACGAATACTAATTAAAACCAAAATAAAATTAATTTAGTTTCAAATTAGTTTCTATTCTTCACTAAGTTTCTTCAAAGCAAAGCGGATAATTCCATTATGCGTTTGGCCATACTTTTCGGCCAATTCAACCAACAATTGATACTCATGTTCATTCATAGGAATTGTGTGTGTCTTGAATTTCCTAGGGGCTTTAGGATCTAGCTTTGTCACCTTTTGCTCATCTGCACCATTGATGAAAGAATCCATGTCAGGAGAGTTTGGTTTACTGATTTCTCTCTTCTTGATCATGCTAATAACTCCTTCATGAACGCCTCAAATTCGTCAACTGCTTTTGGGTTATTGGATTCAACTACACCTTTCCCTTCTGCTGCTACATCGCGATAAACCTTTCTGTCATGGATTACTGCAGATAAGGCCGTGAACGCAGGAAAATCTGCTAAATACTCATTTGCTTGTTGTACTTCTGATACAGATGGATTCGTAGGAGCTAAGGTGAGTAACCCAAATGGTTTGAGTTCTTCATTAAATGACTGTGCCTGATCTATGACTTCAGAAAGATGAGGTAAGGTATCCAGGTCAAATTGTGAAGGTCTAAATGGCACTACAAGATAATGAGCTGCCAACATTGCTGTTCTAAGCTCTTTACTGTCATGTCCTGCTACATCTACAACAACATAGTCATAACGGCTATCTAAGTCTTTCAGTGTGTTCTTGATGTCTCCATATCGTTGCACACAATGTACCTTAGGGAGATTTGTTTCATCTCTGTCCTTAACCCAGTTAGCTGAACTTTGTTGAGGATCTGCATCAACTAAAACAATGTCTTTGTTATGTTTAGCAAGATAAGTTGCTATATTGATGGCTATTGTGGATTTCCCACATCCACCTTTTTGGCTTCCAATTAAGATGATCATTTTACTTGTAATTTGTAACTAATTTGAATCTAATATAGTTATATTTTAGATTGATGTAAAGAATAGGTGAAAAATTACTAAATTCTTATTTAGTATAAGTCTACGTTTTCCCACCTATATGGAAATCGTTCTTTCATTTATCTTCATAACTGTAAATGGATACTCGTAAAACAAAAAATACTCTTAATTTTTAAACAATAACCGTTTTTATTTTTAAATACTTTTAATAATTTTATTTTTAAGACCTCTGCAAGCCTTATATAGCAAGCATTTCAGAGGTAATAAGTCTACGTTTTCCCACCTTTAAGTCTACGTTTTCCCACCTTTAAGTCTACGTTTTCCCACCTTTAAGTCTACGTTTTCCCACCTTTGAGTCTACGTTTTCCCACCTTGTGTCTACATGTATAATTGATGTATCCTAATACTATAATTAAAGGAAAAGATCCCAATAGTGAAAAATGATCTAGTCGTGAAGGATAACGCATTAATCAATGCTAGCTATAATCTGGATACAACAGAACAGAGACTGATTTTATTGGCAATTGTTCAAGCAAGAGAGTTAAGCAAGAATGTGGATGCGAATAGTGTTCTAGAGGTCCATGCTCATCATTACATGAAGCAATTCAATGTTGATAAGCACGCAGCCTATGAAGGGCTTAAAAATGCTGCTAGCAATCTCTTTGAACGCAAATTTAGTTACAAGGGTATCCATGAGGGAACTCAACAGGAAAAGATCGTCAAATCACGCTGGGTATCCAAAATAGCTTATGTGGATTCAGAAGGTATCGTAGAACTCACTTTTGCACCAGATGTCATTCCATTGATTACTCAACTTGAGAAGTCATTCACTGCTTATGAACTTAAGCAAATTAGTTCGCTTACAAGTAAGTATGCGATTCGCCTCTACGAGCTACTGATTCAATGGCGTAGTGTTGGAAAGACACCTATGTTTGATATTGATGACTTTCGCTTCAAGCTAGGATTAGCTGAAGGTGAATATGCGAAGATGGCGAACTTCAAGGTTCGAGTACTGAATATAGCATTAAACCAAATCAATGAACTGACGGATATCACAGCTTCTTATGAACAACACAAATTAGGGCGTACGATCAGCGGTTTCTCATTTACATTCACTGCTAAGCACCAACCTAAGGAAGTTATCCATACGAAGCCTAAGAAGCTTTCAGATAAGCAAATTCAGTTCTTTGCCAATAAGCTGGCTCACTATGATCCATTTGCAAGCCAAAAAGCTGCAGTAGGTGAAAGCTATGCTGATCTTGAGAAAAGACTTCTGGTTGAACTACAAGATGAGAAGTTCATTCAAAAGTACAATGAGGTATTTAAGGAACTTGGTTTAGAGGTATAAATACAACTAAAATACATCTAATTTAAAATCAATATAATTTTATTTTAGTTGTTATTTAGTGGTAGAAATTAGGCAGAGGCTGCAAGTCCTTTTGCCAAGTGCTCTGCTTACTCAAGTACAGTTTCTGTAGCCAGTAATGCCATATCATGTGGATAGTCATAATGCTTAAGCAAATGAGTGGCGGACGCCTAATATTCCAATTTTACAGTTGAAACTGCCTTATTTTTTTATTGCAGATACACTGGTGTGTATCACCCAAGTGGATGCTTTTGTCATTACCGCAAAAATCCACTACCTGGTACAATTTTTGGTGGGTGTTTTCCGATTAATATTTTGGTTGTTTTAGATAATAGACCTCTTGCGAAAGTATTATTTTTGACTATTTTAGACTTTG
Organism: Acinetobacter sp. S4400-12; assembly: GCF_024129495.1. Lineage (NCBI taxonomy): Bacteria > Pseudomonadati > Pseudomonadota > Gammaproteobacteria > Moraxellales > Moraxellaceae > Acinetobacter > Acinetobacter sp. S4400-12. The sequence goes on from NZ_JAMXYB010000037.1 coordinate 9,496, forward strand.
ATATTTATTTAAAAATCAACGTTTATCACTGATTAAATTTTGACTAACGCAAGAGGTCTATAATACTGAAAAAGTCTTATTCATTAATATTTTCTTTAACCTTAGCTATCATTTCATCTATCAAACTATTCCACTCCGCCAATTGGCTATCATGTAATAACCAAACATTCTGTGACTCAGCTAATTGACGAGCTGACTTCGTATAATCATTATTAGTAACAACAACTGAGCCAACAGCCTCATAATAAGCTTGAGCTGAACTGACTTCTTGAACTGCTTTATTTCCAACAGGTTGACTATATAATTTACATTGAACTACAAACCTAAACTCTTCTTTTTGAATAATAATATCAGCACCTTGATCACCACTTTTAGACGTATTAAGAGCTGTCCAACCAAGATTCTCAAAAATTTCTGCTATAAGTTTTTCATATTCATAAGGATCTATATTAAAACCTTGAATTTCTTCATCATCGTATTCTTCTACATTTTCTTTATTTTCATGTAGATCATACCTAGCTTCATTTTCAACATATTCCTTTATTGTTTTAACTATATAATTAAAATTATCACCATAAAACTCATTCCAAAATGGACTACTCTCCATTTCTGCTTTCAAAGGAGCAGGAATTTTTAAATCTAAATAATTTTGAATTTTTACAATTCTATTTTTAGTAAACACATTTACTTCTTTTTCCCAATCAGATTCAATTAAATCTCCATAATTATCACGATAAATCAACTGATTCCTTCTCAATTTTAATTTATCTAAATAGCCCTCTGATTTAATATAAAAACAAATTACACTTGTCATAAATTGTTGATTAATGACTTCTAAATGATCAGAAAGTGTTTCTGGATCTACAGTACCTTTTGCTAAATAATAGAAATTAAAATCATTTTTAAACCATTCTTCATTCTTGCATAAATGAACAATTCGTTTTTTAAAAAAATTAGTTGCTGTTGTCATGAGTATTAACTCTTTAAATATATTTTAATATCCAAATAATCGCTTTATCAAAGCACTTTCTGTGCTAAGTATTTAACATAAAACCTATTATGCGTAAAAAGGTTGTAAGTCCAAAATAGAAATGTCCGCTTTTAGATAACTTTAGCAACTCGATAGACAGTTGCAACTCCACAATTCACTGCTTTGGCAATTTCCTCCTTAGTCATATTGCCAGCTGCTAGCAATTCTTTTATTCGTTTGTGCTTAGCCTCATTGGCTTTCTTACCTGTTGGCTTGTAACCCGAACGTGCCAGGCCCTGCTTAATACGTTCTATACGTTTCTCATTGTCTAGGCGAGCCATTGTTGCCAGGAGATCAATCAACATATTGTTGATGAGTTCCAGGATTGAATGAGTAATGCTGTCACTGGTTTGAATCATTTGGTAGGTAGTAGGAAGATCCGCTACGACTAAACGAAGTCCCTTCTCCTGGATCCTGCGCTTCAGCTCTTGAAAATCTCGTTGGGTTAGGCGTGATAAGCGGTCAATACTTTCAACTAACAAGGTGTCACCTTGATTTGCTTCTGACAGTAGCTTATTCAATTCAGGTCGGTCTAACTTCGTACCACTATAGTTTTCTACGTACACAATGGTTTCACCCAAATTCAAGTTTTGGTTTAGATCCTGAAGAATCTGCAAAGCCCTTTCTGCATCTTGATCTTTAGTTGAAGCTCGTAGATAAATACGTGTATTCATTTCTATCATTTAATCTTAATTCTATTAGATTAATGATAACACTATCATTTAATTATTACATTAAGTCTAATGATAGATACTGTATGCGATTTGGCTCGCTATCATTCAGCTATAGTCCAATGATAGAACACTAGTCATGGTTGTAGGGGCAGAGCGGGAACTTTGCCCCACTTTTATAACCAATTTGAAACAGTTGTTACTTCAACAAAGGATGACCTTGAGGGACCATCATTTTAATTTAGTTGCTATTTAATTGCTGATTAGTTGCTATTTAGTTGATATAATATCCTAAAGTTTAGGATATGGATATTTTAATGAGCGTTCAATCGAGATTATCAAAAAATGCGTGTAGATTAATAAAAGCCGCGCAGTCCATTATTTTTGTTCGCTGGCAAGCAGACAGCGGGACTCAAAAAGTCGTAGCACTGGCACAGATGGCGGAATGGCAGCACCCATTGATTCTATGTGCTGGCGATGGTTTTTGGGATGCTCATGACTTTGACAAAGCAAAGCGTTCTATCAAGCGACACAACAAAGGCATAATTTTTATTGATAGACGCGATTTTATTTTTAACGATCCGTTAGAGCTATCGAAGCTATAGCAGAGCTGACCGCAGAAAGAAAAAACTATACTCTTTTGATAAAAAAAGCATGACTAAAAGCCATGCCTTGGGTGTTCATTCTATACTCAACGTGAATTTCTTTGTTTTAGTCTGATGTGTACTGCAAGTTCCTTACTTTCGTTAAGATATTGGAGTAATGCATCGATAAAACCCCACCATTTGCGCTATAAGCCACCTTAAATTAATTTTGGTAGTCGGATATAGAAAAGAAGAAAAAATACCTCACAGATCAAAAGAGAGCAAAATACGATTATTTCCCATCACGACAGATGGTTTCTGTATCATCTAAATTCCGAGCGAGTGTCTACGAGCGACCACACCAAAATTTGTGTCTAAACTCTCTGAAAAACCGCTTTTAAAAACCTTTGCTTCAAAAAATCAGTAGATCAATTATTTGCACTTACTCCTAGATTGAGCAAAGCGAGTAAAAAACTCCTGAGCGAAGCGAAGTCATAGTCACTTTTTTTGCTTTTTTAGAATCTTCTCACCGTAGTAACCCAAAACTGCCCTTTAAACCGAGCTTTAGCGAGGTCAAAATGCCACGAGCTTTGGCGAGTGTCATAGGGCAGTTTTTACTCCCCTGCTCCTTTTTATTCTTTTAATAAGCTTTTAAAATACTTTTAGCCCCCCCTGTAAGCCATATATATCAATGCTTTCAGACTTTAAAAAAGTACTTTTGAGGGACTAACTAAGTACTTTTGAGGGACTTTTAGCTTCTAAAAAAGTACTTTTGAGGGACTAACTAAGTACTTTTGAGGGACTGAAAAGTACAATAAATATATTGTACTTTTAATGAGTAAATTAAAAAATATAGGTATATTTTGAGCGAAAATCCAATACCAAGTACATTCCAAACTAGATTCTTTGTTGCGTTTTGCTAAAAAAGCACAAAAAAAGACTCGAATTTTGATCTAAACCCAAAAACCAAGCACATTGTAGATCGGATACTGGATTGCATTTTATTAAAAAAAAGTACAAATAGGGGACTCAAAATTTGAGCAAAAACCCATAAAAAGTTCATTGTAGATTGTATACTTTTATAGACTTTCTGATCTTATATTGCTATTGTTAAGTACATTGTATCCATTGTACTTTTTTGATTTTAGCTTTATGAAAATAACAACTTACCCTCCATCATGGGTCGTAATGCAAAATAACATTCAAGAGTGTTTTAAAAGCATGAGTGTGAATGAAAAACGCCTTTTGATTCTTTCTAGCCCTCTTGCACGTACACAAGATGCTACGGAAAAAGACGCTATTATCATCACGGCAGAAGATTTTTCGAAAGAGTGTGGGATCACACAGCACTCAGCATACGCACAGCTAGAAAAAGCAAGTAAAGCATTGATTAAAAGATATTTTTCTTATCATAATGACAAAAACAAAAAGGTCTTATCTAATTGGGTAATTGACTGCACTTACGAATCAGGAGGGATTGCTATTCGCTTTCCCGAAGTTGTCTTATTTATGCTCAAAGAGTTTGACAAGGTAAATCCCTATACCAAGTACAAAAAAGACATCATACTGAAATTGAAAAAGGATTATTCTTTTGACATATATCATCTAGCTAAAAAATTTCAGGCAATGGGTAAATTTGAAATATCCCTAGAAGATTTTAAAAATGAGCTAGGCGTGCCCGATTCATACAATGACCTAAGCAACTTAAAAAAACGTGTAATTCAACCGTCACTAGATGAAATTACAGAACATACAGATATTAACGTAACCTACGAGAACGTAAAATCGGGGCGTTCTGTCGTTGGCTTCCGCTTTATAGTCAAGGAGAAGCCGAAGCTGAAAGCGATTGAAGGTCGAGATCCAAATACCGTTGATATGTTCTGCAAGATGACTGACAGCCAGATCAACACATACAGCTCGATTTTATCAAAGGTACACAGCATCAGTGACCTAGCAGGTAATAAGGACTACAAAGCTTTTGCGATATGGCTTGCAAGCATCCTTCGAGATCCAAGCTCTGTCCGTGAAGAAACAGCAAAACGCATCTTCAAGGCTTTACGGACTGAAACGGACTTTAAGGGCTGAATTTGATGATCTGCTAACCTCACCAAGATTTTGAAAAAATCCTGGTGAGGTTAGCAGATCTATTGCTTTTGATTTTTATGTATCCCACGGACTTTATCTTTCCACTTTAAAAACCTCTTTTGAACCAATAGATTCACACGTTCCTTACTAAGTTTTAACCGTCGATCATTGTTCTGTTGTTTGGTTCGTCTTGCAATTCGAGCTTGTCCTTTTTCATAAAATTTTAAAATGTCTTCTTCTCTTTTTTGCTTATACTTCTCGTCCATATCTTCACGATCTGCAAAGGTTTCAACAGCTTCATACAACTCGGCAAAGGAATGATACTTCCAATCGATACGGGTCGAATAAGATGCTTCTTTTTTTAAACGCTGAATATCAAAGGCTTCTGTGATCGGCAAATGTACTTTTTTCTGAGTAGCCCAAGCCCCTTTAGCTTTATGTGCTTGCCCTCGATTGAATTGCTTCTCAAGTTTCTGTATCACTTGCCCTACATCAGCCAAAGTACCGCCAAACATGGGAATGGTGTCAACCATGAAAGCTACATTAGAAATCGCTTCACGGTACTCAGAAGGCTCTAACCTTGCTTGACGCTTCATCACATCCTTAGTCGGCATATTCGCTTTTGATTGAGTAATCGTTTTTTTAATTAAATCCTTTTTAATCAATATCTTTTTATCAATCTCAACTTTGGCTACAGAAAATATTAAATCCATATAAACAGGCGTAAGATGCCAAGTCCATCGAGATCTACTGATTTTTCTAGGCGGTTTACCATGTTTTAAAGCCTGCTCATCTGCATATCTCTGCATCTGTTGCACCTTAGCTTTAGGATAATCCGATTTTTTAAGTTCTAACTTCACAACTGAATCGGCATTGTAGATATAAATTCTTTGTTTTTCATGCTCTAAGCTGTGAAATTCTTCCCGATTTTCTGATCCATCCCTTTCCTTGAAATCTTTTTTTATAAAGGCTTTCTGATAAGAAATCGCAAGGTTTTTCCTTTTCCGTGGAGTTGGTGCAGGCTCAACTTGTAGATCTGCAACGAGTTTTTGATACAGCAGGGAAATATCCCTAATTTCTTGAGGGAGAGTAATCAAAATACAAATAATGACCTGTCTTTTTTGCCTTAAATTTTGGTTGTACTGAATAACAAGGTGTCCATTACAGGCAAAATTTTTATTGTGTGTCGCAGAACCTAAACCAACATTGTACCGCTTAATTAAACTAGCAATTCCTTTCTCAGCTTGGTCAATATCGATAAATATTTTTCGATAGAAAGTCGCTTTTCCTTTGCTGACGCAATTCAAAATTGCTGACATAAAAAATTTGTTTGAAGTGGTGTAAAAAATCACTTTCATTTCCCCATTTGCTCACCAAGCAATAAAAAATTAAAAAGGTGTAATAGTGGAAATGTAATAATTTAAAAAATTTCAGGTATTACTTTTTTTAATAAATTTACATTTAAAAACAAATCCTTGCAAAGCAAGGATTTTAAAAAGAAAAGTCAGCGAAGCTGGCTTTTCTTACGAAGCGAAGCTTCGTGGCGGGGCAATCAGGGTGTAATCAAGTCGTTCCTGTAATTTGATGAAACTCTGATTGCCCCGCCCTGAATAGGGTGATAAATTCGGCTTGTTAAACCGTATTCTTTAAAAATTGGTTCTTCTTTTTTAGAAGTTAGGTCTAGCTCTTTGTTCAACAGGGAGCTACCAACTCCCTTTGCTTTTTTCTTCTTTGTAAAAATGTTTTGGGAGTCTGACTAACTTCTAAATTCATTGCTTTTTTGGCATGCAGGTTGGCGACCTGTATGTATCGAACGAATACGATCTACCTCAGCGTGAAGCGTACTGCCATGCCAAATGGCTCGGTATCGCAAACGAAGGGGGCTAAAAGGTGTCAGCGCAATATCATCTTTGATGGTGTTGCGTGTCAGCCTTTTTTCTATCCGTTCCAATTAGGTAGAAATGAGCCACCAATGCCTTTGTGCGAATGGTGGTTGGTACTTGGGCGACCATGAAACCATAATCGAAGCTGTAGACAATTGATTTATTGTCGATTCAGCCGTGTTTCTGTAGGGAAATTAACCGCAGATGCAATGCCACGAGAGGGAGTGTCACAGTGAAAGAGCAGAAGCTCGGGGATCTGTGGAAAGTAGATGATCATCATTAGGTCGAAACTTTTTGGTTGTGTGGAAAGACACAATCAGCACGAATAGCTCAACTCTAGCAGAACCTAAGCACTACGTTGTTTGTAGTGTAGGGGTGCGAGTGGGTATCAAGGGGATATAACTTTGTTTTTAATTCTTGCCAAGCCTGTTTACGGAACGACGACAGGGGAAATCGAAGATCAGTTGATTGATCGGGGAGTGGAATTAAGGGCTATAAGCTATCCGAAGGGTACATAGTAGATTTTGGTGTAAGTGTGGAAGATGGAGCTGTGACTGTAGTTATGATTTTTCATAATAGCCACTACAGTTGATTTTTTTAGTCAAAAGCTAAGAAAAACAGTTTTGATTTTAATTCTTGCGAATGTCTTCATTTGACGCAAAGCAAGCAAAGGATCATTTATCCATCGGGAGATCGGGAGAGTAGGCGGGGGCGAAACCCACTATTATTGGCGAATGCGTTAACTATCTTGGTTTTAGTAGTTTTACAACAAGATAGACAAAAATCGTACAAGTCAGTAGGACGAAAACTCGAGCGTGTGTGTAGTGAAAAAGCAAAAGAAGGACTGCAAGTAACCAATTTCAAAATAGGTGGTTTTGAAATGCTCAAATTAAGATTTGGTAGATCTTTAATCGAGTATGAAATGGTATTTCTTTGGTACTTGCAAAAAAAGCAAACGTAGTCGCTTGTCTTACAAGCAAAGTCTGACGCTTCCTCGTTCAGACCTTTATGATTTTAGGTAATAAAATCATCAGGATCTCAGTCCTGTAAGCATGAGAGAGTTATTCATCGGCTTTACCTTTTCGTTAAATAGATGAACTGTCAGAGATGGCAGAGTGGAATCCACACATATTCTGTGTAGCAATCCTCAGCTTTACGAGGACTATCCAACGAACTGTAAAATTTAACAGTATTAATTATGGAACGATTTTTTGTTGATTAGTCACCAACTTTCTATCCATCCCTCTAATCAATACATCCAAGATTAAAATCTTGATTAAATTAACATTTCATCAAATTAATCCACTCACTTTCTCAAGTGAATTGATTAATTCTAAACACATAGAGAGATCTATTGTTTTATCATTTTTTAAAGACCGTACTGCACCTTTGTAGTACGGTCTTTTCTATTTCCATGAGATAAAAAATAATTCACTCACAGATATTCACTTCCTCTCAAAAATGATATAGCGTTCTTCGGGTAGCTACTGGCAACAGGGCAGGTCTGATCCAAGACGTTGGCAGATAAAAAAATGTTGGGACTGTGAATTGTGTGGCAGATCCGAATATGGCACCTGTTAGCAAGAAAAAACCTACCAGACTTTAAAAACACACATAGGTTTGGATAGAAGAAATTTTTCGGAACCGCAATTCAGCAATGAATTGCGGTTTTTTTTGCTTATTTGAATCGTATTGAAACCACATTGAAAAAATTATTCGAAAACCCTACCCCCTGATAAAACTCCACCATTTGCGTTTTAAGCTACTTTTTAAAACCTATGGATCTATTAAAGGGGGAATGTCTATAAAAATCCAATACAGAGCAAATGAGGGTGATTTAAAGTGTTAAGGAGTTAATTCTTTTACTCAGATCAGAAAAGTAAGATTTAAATGACATTGTTAATTGAAATTGTTAAGTTAACAGTCAAGTATTAACACAGGTTGAAAACTGGTTTACATAATGAAAAAACTGTCAGTTTCAGAGTTGGCCAAGCTTTACGGATATTCAAGACAGGCCATATATGCACATATAAACAAAGGAAATTTATCTAAAGGATCTGATGGTTTAATTGACTTTACAGAAGCCTTAAGAGTTTTTGGGGAACCACAAAAAAAAGAGACTAGTGTCAATCAAAGTCAATCAATTAACAGTCAAAACTTGACAGAAGTTGACTTACTAAAACGTCAAGTTGACATACTGGAAAAACAGTTAAATCAGGCAGTGCTGAGAGAAAATCAATCGCTAGAACGTGAATCGTTCTATCAGGAACAAATCGAAGCTATGCAACGTCTACTGGAAGCCCCAAAACCGCCAAAAGTAGAAGATCCAACACCTGCTGCTGCACCTCAAGAAACGGTTGAATTAGCCAAAGAAGAAGCTCCAGTAGAAGCCGAGATCCAAACTCAGCCTAAAGATGACGGATTGACTACTTTGGTTGAAAAAGAAAATAAGCGGATTCCAGAGCCTGAGAAAAGGGGCTTTTGGAGCCGTTTTTTTAGACCCTATGATTAACCACGATTGTTTAACTAATATGAACAAAGTCGTGAAACATTGGTCAAAGAATAGGCGTGGAACGTGAAAAGTCATAAAAAAAGCCCACCTTGGGGAAGATGGGCTATCAACTAGAAACTACAGCATTGATTTCTATAGATAATTATAACGCATTTCGTATAAGGTGTATTATGTTAATTTTAGAAAAAGTTAACTGCTTTTTATCGTATTAAAGACTTTATAGGCTGCCTTTATGCGTTCTTCATTGGGAATCTTTTTATTCATCAACATCACAAGCCCAAAATTTTCTTCTGGAACAAAGAAAACATAAGTTCCAAAACCATTGGTAGAACCTGTTTTATGGAAAACTTTGGACTTTTCTTGAGTAGTTTCCTTTACAACTGGGTTTGATCGCATAACAACTTTTTCAGAATTACTTTCTTGTAAAATCGCTAAAGTTGTAGGATAAGAAAAAGTCTCCCACCCAAGTGCTTGTGTCATGTTCCCAAGCTTTAAATATCCTTTATGTGTTTCTAAAATAGCTTTCTTAAAATCAGAATTAGATTTTTCTGGATTCAAATTTGCATTTAAAAATTTAAGCATATCTGGAAGTGAAGATTTAACGCCATATGCTTGAGCATCTAAAGCGCCAGGGCTAACTCTAATAGGCTGATTCATCTGATCATAACCAAAAGCATAATGTTCTTTTTGTTCTTTAGGAACATTGATATAAGTATGGTTCATGTTAAATTTTGGAAAAATCACATTTTCTAATAATGATGTAAAAGGAACTTTCATTGATCTTGCTGTTATTTCGCCAAACAATCCTATACTTGGGTTTGAATATTGACGATATTGACCAGGGGGATTCTTGATATGCCAATTCTGGAAATATTCTAAAACTTGCTGATCTGTTTTTACATTATCTGGAAATTGTAATGGTAAGTTACCACTCGTATAAGTTACTAATTCTAGTAAGCTAACTTTGTTAATCTCTGATTTTTGTAATTCAGGCCAATATTTACTTGGATGATCTTGGAAAGATAGTTTACCTTGGCTCTTGGCGTAAGCACCTGCTGTTGCAGTAAAAATTTTACTTACAGAACCTAATTCAAAAATAGTCTGGCTATCAACCGCTTTATTATCGATATCAGATTGAATACCATAGTATTGTTCATGATTTCCCCCCTTATAAATAACACCTACTGCCATTCCTAACACGCCATATTTTTCCATAAGTGGCTTAAATGATTGATTGATTGTTGTCTCAATATTGTCCTTATTTTTTTCCACATCATAGGCATTAGAATAGGTGCTCAATCCTATAGCCAAAGTAAAGAAGCTAAGTCTAAAGCCTTTCTTAGTTACAGATAACATTCCTATTATTTCCATCAATTCCAAAAATCGCTATTTTGCCATCTATCTAGAATCTACTCTTTAGTAATTATATTAATTTCCATCCATTTAACATAATGGCTGTTATACGAAACGAGAGTGTTAGAACCCATTTAAAGTGTCTATATTCTCACCAATAAAAATGTCCGGTTTCTCCGAGGTAAAATATGACTTTTGAACAAAAATAAGCCATTGTTTATTCTTTTTATTTCCAACAAAATTCCAGAACTCATCTACTTCGAGAGATTCATAATGACTTTGCTGAGGCTGAATTTCATAGGTTGATTCAGTTAAAGTACGTAAAACTTTATCGATACTGATGCGCTCAACTTCAGCAATATCTCGTATACCGCTGCCTCTGACCATCAACTGTAATATTTTACGAGTAATACCTGACTTACATCCTAGATAGCTCAGTGCATGATCACCAATAAACTGACGTTTACAGTCTTTGCACTGATAGTTTTGTTTCCCATCTACTTTGATACCATTTTGCTTTATACTCTCACTGAGGCAGGTTGGACATTTGATTGCTAGAGTTATTTGCATTTCTCTATTTTATCAAAATCCAATCGGCTTTTTCTTCAGCATACTTTTTGAAACACTACCAAATTTTAAAGTTGTATATCATGAAATTATTAAAAATATTGAGTTTAGTTTGCTTAAGCATAAGTATTGGGGCTTGTGCTGAGCATAGTATGAGTCGAGCAAAAACAAGTACAATTCCACAAGTGAATAACTCAATCATCGATCAGAATGTTCAAGCGCTTTTTAATGAAATCTCAGCTGATGCTGTGTTTGTCACATATGATGGTCAAAATATTAAAAAATATGGCACGCATTTAGACCGAGCAAAAACAGCTTATATTCCTGCATCTACATTTAAAATTGCCAATGCACTAATTGGTTTAGAAAATCATAAAGCAACATCTACAGAAATATTTAAGTGGGATGGAAAGCCACGTTTTTTTAAAGCATGGGACAAAGATTTTACTTTGGGCGAAGCCATGCAAGCATCTACAGTGCCTGTATATCAAGAATTGGCACGTCGTATTGGTCCAAGCTTAATGCAAAGTGAATTGCAACGTATTGGTTATGGCAATATGCAAATAGGCACGGAAGTTGATCAATTTTGGTTGAAAGGGCCTTTGACAATTACACCTATACAAGAAGTAAAGTTTGTGTATGATTTAGCCCAAGGGCAATTGCCTTTTAAACCTGAAGTTCAGCAACAAGTGAAAGAGATGTTGTATGTAGAGCGCAGAGGGGAGAATCGTCTATATGCTAAAAGTGGCTGGGGAATGGCTGTAGACCCGCAAGTGGGTTGGTATGTGGGTTTTGTTGAAAAGGCAGATGGGCAAGTGGTGGCATTTGCTTTAAATATGCAAATGAAAGCTGGTGATGATATTGCTCTACGTAAACAATTGTCTTTAGATGTGTTAGATAAGTTGGGTGTTTTTCATTATTTATAAGAATTAGAAGTTTGAGGTTAATCTATTTTTGGTAGTGTTTCAAAAAGTATGCTGAAGACAAAGCTTAAACAATTAGATATTCACTACACCCGAATTGCAAGTGATCATTGGGACAGTTTCATCACTGCTTTTAAAAATGGTAAGCAAAGTATTGGTAAATTTTTTACTGTAGGTATTGAAGGCAATAATTGCAAAATAAGGCATAGAATTAGGCGTAGCTTCAGAAGAAGCTGTAATTTTTCAAAAAAGCTTGAAAACCATTTTAAAGCTTTTGATTTAGCCTTCTTTTCTTTTACATCAATAATGGCTTCATTTAAAGGCAGCATACTTTTTGAGGCACCACCAATTTTATGTTAAGTAGAGACTAAAAATGCCCTTGATTAAGGGCTTACAAGGGCATTTCGTATAAGGTGTATTATGTTAATTTTAGATAAACTATAGAATCCATTAGTTTTTAAACCAATAAATTAAATATTTTATGGAACTCCAGAATATTTATTCAGGCGATACTTAAGCAATAAGGGTAGGGTGATTACATAAAGTATTGCAGCTAATGCCCATACCATTCCAGGAGCTGATGCCTGAGTCATAAAATAGAGGCTAGTAACTAATACAGGACCAATTATAGCCCCCAGACTATTAAAACTGCTTAATAGCCCTTGTAATTCACCTTGTCTTTCATCACTAATACCTCTGGACATCATTGCTTGCAAAGCAGGAACGGCTACTCCACCAAGGGCAAACAATGGTAACAACGCAAAAGGCACCCATTCTTCAACAGCAATAGATAAAAGAAGTAAACCAATTGCATCGCAAGCTATTCCACATAACAACGTATTTTTCTCTCCAAACCTCTTTACCATAGGGGCGATAGCAAAAGCCTGTGCAATAGAATGGCATATTCCATAACTAGCAAGGGAAACACCTGCAATAAATATACTCCAGCCATAACGATCCTGCCCATAGATAACCCATAAAGTTGCGGGGACTTGTGAAACCAATGTGATAATTAAAAAGATACCAAGCAATGGAGCCATATTAGGTTGAGTGATCAAATAGGATAATTTCTTTAATATTGATTGCTCCTGAACCTTCTCAGTCATTTTATTGCTGTGTTTTGATTCTTTTAATAAGACTGCTGTCATTATTAAATTAATCCCATTCATAAAAGCAGCAGCAAAGAACGGTGCATGTAAGTTCCATTCACCCAAAACTCCACCTATTACCGGACCCGCTATAAACCCAATACCAAAGACAGCTCCAAGGAGACCAAACCTTTTTGCACGCTCATGGGCTGGAGTAATATCTGAAACATAAGCTGTTGCAACAGCCATGTTGGCACCTGTAATTCCCGCAAAAATACGACCAATATATAGCCACAATAGAGAAGGAGCAGCAGCCATTAGGAGATAATCAGCCGTTGCACCAGCAATTGAAATAATTAATACAGGTCGACGTCCAAATCGGTCACTCAACGCTCCAAGGATAGGTGCAAAAATGAACTGCATCAGAGCATACACAGCTAATAAAGCACCATAGTGAACACCGCCTGCTTCAGCTCCAGCCAATGACCGTAATAATTCAGGCAAGATCGGCATAATTAAACCAATCCCAACAGCATCCAGAAATATAGTGATTAAAATCACGCTCAATGATTTCTTCACAAATGCCTTCTCTAGCAATGATAGAATTAATATTCTCTCACACACTCCCTATCAGTGATAGATTTATGAGTAAAAAAGATATTGCACCTCAACGTCTGACACGTGAAATAGTCCTGCGTACCGCATTGGATATGTTGAATGAAGAAGGCATAGATTCAATAACCACACGCAAGCTAGCTCAACGATTGGGTATTAAATCTCCAACTCTATATTGGCATTTCAAGAATAAATCCTTGTTAATGGAAGCAATGGCGGAAACCATTATAAATGAACACCATTTAGTTTCTTTACCCATCGATGGGATGACATGGCAAGATTGGTTGCTCGCTAATTCTGTAAGCTTTCGTCGAGCACTACTAGCTTACCGTGATGGTGCTCGTCTACATGCAAGAACTAGCCCCAGTCAAGGACATTTCAACACGATTGAGGCCCAAGTTGCGCTGTTATCTCATGCTGGGTTTTCTCCTGTTGAAGCAGTTGCATTACTTATGACATTAGGAAGGTTTATTGTTGGGTGGGTCCTTGAGGAGCAGCAAGAAGAAATAAGATCAGACCCACCATTCGAAGCCGATCCAACTATATATCCACTCATGCTCCAAGGAGTGAATACCTTACAAAATATGAATGCGGATGACATTTTTGAAAATGGGATTCGTATGGTGATTATCGGTGCTGAAAGACAACTTGATATTAAAATGCAAACTTAACTCTATACTGCTTTAAGCAACTGTTCTATTTAGTAATAAAGCTTTTATCCTTAATTATTTAACATAATGGTGGTTATACGCAATACACTTGTATATTAATATAAATATCAATTACTTATTCAAATCAGAAAAATTCTAAAATGACCAAAAAGCCGATTTTGAAACAAATCGGCTTTTTATTGAACGAATTTGTCACTTTCAGCCAATAAAATCGATCAAAAAACGCTCAAACTTCACTTTTTCCCTGATAACGCAATACATCCAGTCCCGAAACTATCCGCAATTTCTGCGGATAAACCTTGGGGTAAGTTTTGGATATTTTTTGTACGCTCAGGCTGACATGAATTAGGGACAATTACGTCTATGTCGCCCCCTGATTTTTTCCATATGATGGAATTATGGAGTACAGGATACTCCAGCACATAAAACAATAATGATAAGTGCAACAGGTACTAAAATTAATCAACCACATACGAAAAAGCCCGACAAAAATGTCGGGCATTTTTATTATTAGATTTATTAGTACTTACTTAGCATATCTTTTAAATCATTATAATCTTTTAGATCAAGACTATTCTCAACTAGCTTGGCTTCATCACGCGCATCTTTTGTAAAAAATCCTGTTGTGACGATAACACTCTTATTCGCATTTCGCATGTGATGAACACCAACGACACTACGAATAATATCTACACTAACTTTATTGTCAGGTGCGTACCGTTTACACTCTATATGCGTTAAATAACTAGAAATGCCTGTTCTAATATACGCAATAATATCTCTACCACCATCACGAGTTGCTGGTGTCAATTCAACATCAAACCCCATATCTTTAATAATACTAGCAACTAATTCTTCAAATTTTCGAGATGAAAGCTGATAAAGGTCTTCAGGATTTTTTTTGAAGTATGCCTTAATATGATTATCAATTGACATAATTTCTATTTTGGGTAGATCTAAAACGCCATTTTTATCTTCATATAACTCATCCTTAACTTCTCCAGATGACTCAATATGAAGCATTTTTGTACGCAGCTCGTTATTGGCATCTGATTGACTACCTATACTTGTACCTACATCTTGAGGTCTATAGTTACCATCTTCTTCTTTTGCAAGAATTACATATCCCCAGTCTTTATCAATATTGTCCAGAAGAAGAACGCCAACAAGATCTAAGGTATTACTTTTATACCAAGCAATTTCTCTTGTCATTCCCGTATATGTTTTAGTCACATATTTAGAAAACTCACTTTCTGTTATTAACTCAATAGACACTTTTTTTACCTAATTAATTAATTTTTTATATAAAAAATAAGCAGCTTGGTAAGCTGCTTACTTAAATTCAATACGAATTAATATTCGTCGAAATCCTGCTCTGGTTCATACTCTAGATCCACTTGGAAATCTTTTGACAAATTAAGTCCATTAGTTTGATGATCTATATAATTAAGCACCCCTTCTGGATACTCATATACCAACCATCGAACTTCTTCACTATTTACATAAGCAGTGCCAATATGTACATATTCCGTCCCCATTTGTCTATCTGGATCATGTACCTCGATGTCCCATTCTACTTCATCAGGGGAAATACTAATTTCTTCATATTCAATGTCCCCATCTTCATTTTCTACTTCTACTTCAAAAATAGCTATACCACTTAAATTCACTGCTGCCATGTTGGTGCCTTCTCTGTAATCACTGCATAGTTTTTATGACGGGTAAACCTTTAAAATTCAATAGTAAAATAGCAATTTACAACAATTTCTTCACGTTATTACTTATTAAAAGTATTGTAACTATTATTTAAGTAGCAAATGACATAACTCTCTAAATTACCGCTGTTACTCCGATATACTTGGAAACTGTCAATTTTTAACAATAAAAAAAAGCTTTTCCAATTTTTAGATTGCTCAATAGCTAGGCTACACTGCGGATCAATATCACGAACAAGATCTAACAAACTTAACAATAATATTTTCAGGCTATTAATCATCTGATTTACAGTTCTGGGATAAAAGTCAGCATGTCCTACTACGGGCTCTGGTATTCGCATAATACTATCGTGATGACCAATACGATTTCTAAATGACTTAATTCTATTTAATGTATCTAAGATACTTTTTAAATGATTTAAATCAAAACCTTTCGTAGAGTGGGGAAATATTTCTTTCAGATATGGATTTATTAAGCTTCCTTGTTTCAACCGTTCCAAACGTTTGAGTAGACTCACCCAAAAGCCAAAACTAACGGATGCAACTAGATCATCATGAGTGAACGAAGTTTTTCCTTTCTCTATATATTCACAAATTAGGTTTATAAAATTTTGTCTATCTTTTTTACTTAATTGAAATGATGAATGTAGATTATAATTTCTAGCATCAGGATAAAAATCCTTTCCTACCTGTTGGGCACTGAGCATATCTCGTTGAAGTTTATTAACTAAATTTTGTTGCTGACGACTGTCTACAATCCAATCATCCTGATTTGGATAACAATTCAAAGAGGCCATGGCTTTATGAATTTTACTGCGAAATATGACTTCAAAATCACATAAAATTAAAAATGCTTCAGCAGCTAAATCCTGATGCCACTGATAGACTCCTTGTGTCTCACTTTCAGAATTAACATTAAAAAAAATTTGATAGGTCTGTTTTCTAGGTATTGGAATAAGTAATGACATTAAGGTAAATAATTGCATTCAATTCAAAATTGCGTTAAATTGTACACGTTAAGTCTTATTAATTACGGTTGGTAAGACAAAAAATTTGAGTAAAAAGCCCGCTTAACAGTGGGCTTTTTACTGTCTGCAATTTATTCATTTAACATAAAATCTCTTAT
>NZ_JAMXYB010000038.1:0-25528 GCF_024129495.1 Acinetobacter sp. S4400-12
CCGAATCAGACGTATGAGCAAACTAAAACCGAGCTAATTGCATAACTCGGTTTGAAGTGGAATACTGTCAATCTATTTCAGGACAAGACAATAATGCGTTTAAGCAGCAAGAAATGCCTGAACTGCCTGATTAAAGGCTTCAGCTTGCTCTACACTGGAAATATGTGAGGCATTGATTTCACAGAGCTGGCTATTGACGATACTGTGTTGCATGGCCTGAGCGTCTGCCACTGTGGTAACCGGATCTTGCTGACCTGCCACAATCAGTACCGGTACCAAAACTGATTTGATTTGCTCACGTAAATCCGCTTTAGCCAAAGCTTCACAGCAGCTTGCATAACCTTCCGGGCTGCCAGCTCCAAGGTCGTTTGAAAGTTCTGCCACAATTGCTGCGTTGCTTTGGATAAAGGGTTCAGTAAACCAGCGTGATGCGGCAGTGGATGCGATCGGTGCCAGACCTTGTGCACGAACCAAGGCCGCACGTTCCAGCCAGGCTTGCTCCTGACCGATCTTCGCGGCTGTATTGGCCACAATCACGTGATTAAAACGTTCAGGGTGATTAATTGCCAACCATTGCCCGGTTAGCCCACCCATAGAAATACCGCAAAAAGCGGCTTTCTGGATATTCAGATGATCCAGTAAATGGATGACGTCTTGACCTAACTGATCAAGTTGATAGGGGCCTTGTGGTGCTGTTGAGCCTCCATGACCGCGAGTGTCATAACACACCACAAAATAATCTTTTTGAAAAAATTCAATTTGTGGCTGCCACATACTGAATTTAGTACCCAACGAATTGGAAAAAACCAGCGCAGGCTTGGTGGCATCGCCAAAAGTCTGATAATTGATCTGTGCATCATTTGATGTAAATGTTGGCATGAAATATTCCTTTGTAGGTCCTAAACCCTCTTGTTTTATCAAAGGGAGCTGAGGAAGAATTCTTTATTTAAACACGCTCAATAATTAAAGCGATACCTTGACCCACCCCAATACACATGGCGCAGAGGGCATATTGTCCACCGCTCTGTTCCAGCTGATTTAAGGCCGTAGTAACCAGACGCGCACCGGATGCACCGAGTGGATGACCCAAGGCAATCGCACCACCATTCGGGTTAACTTTCTCCGAGCCATCTGCAAGGCCCAGGTCACGGGTGCAGGCCAGAGCCTGAGCTGCAAAAGCTTCGTTTAACTCAATCACATCCATCTGCTCTAGAGTCAGACCGGTTTGAGTGAGCAGCTTTTTGATCGCAGGTGCAGGACCAAACCCCATGATGCGCGGTTCAACCCCTACGACAGTTGAGCCAATAATTTTGGCCCGTGCTTTTAAGCCGTGTTGTGCCATTGCTTCATCCGAGGCAATTAACAGTGCAGCCGCACCATCATTAATCCCTGAGGCATTACCGGCGGTGATGGTTCCGTCTGCTTTGACCACAGGTTTCAGTTTGGCCAACGCCTCTGCCGTGGTTGAAGCACGTGGGTGTTCATCCTGATTCACGACAACCGGATCGCCTTTACGCTGTGGAATGACCACCGGAATAATTTCATGAGTAAAGAAGCCTTTGGCTTGTGCTGCCGCTGTGCGCTGCTGACTGGTCAGGGCAAAACGGTCCTGATCTTCACGGTTAATGTTGAACTGTTGCGCGACGTTTTCCGCCGTTTGCGGCATGGTTTCAACACCATATAATGCTTTGAGTTTTGGATTGATAAAACGCCAGCCCATGGTGGTATCTTCAATGTTCTGGCTACGGCCATAGGCGGTTTCAGATTTGCCCATTACAAAGGGCGCGCGCGACATAGATTCTACCCCACCAGCAACTATCAGGTTGGCTTCACCGGCTTTAATTGCACGTGCTGCCAGGGCGACTGCATCCAGCGACGAGCCACACAGACGGTTGACAGTGGTGGCAGGGACTTGATAAGGCAAACCGGCCAGCAAGGCTGACATACGGCCCACGTTACGGTTATCTTCACCCGCCTGGTTGGCGCAGCCATAGATGACATCATCTAGCTGTTCCCAGTTGACGGATGGATTACGTTCCATGAGGGCTTTGATCGGTAATGCGCCCAAGTCATCTGCACGAACAGGCGCGAGACCACCAGCATAACGGCCAAATGGGGTACGAATGGCATCGATAATATATGCGTTTTTCATATCTAATCTCTTCTTTATAAAGTTCCCTCTACTTTATTGGAGAGGGTTAGGGAGAGGTTTGTTAAATTTTCCCTCATCCTAGCCTTCTCCCAGAGGGAGAAGGAACCTCAGGTATCTTTTAGAATGGGGTTTGAATTTGCTAAAGTTCTTAACCCCGAGTCGCATCAATCAGCGTTGCACCCGTCATCGACTGTAATTCTGCAAATGACAAACCTTCTACTTTTTCGACCACTTTCATGCCATCCGCAGTTATATCAATGATGCAGAGGTCAGTATAAATGCGGTCTACACATTTCAGACCGGTTGCCGGATAGCTCAGCTCAGCCACAATCTTAGCTTCCCCATTTTTGGTGACATGATCAGTAGTGATAAAGACTTTTTTGGCGCCCACAGCCAAATCCATTGCACCGCCAACGGCTGGAATCGCATCTGGTGCGCCGGTATGCCAGTTGGCCAAATCTCCATTTTCAGCCACTTGGAAAGCTCCAAGTACTGCAATATCCAGATGACCGCCCCGCATCATGGCGAATGAATCACCGTGATGGAAAAAGCTGCCTCCGGTGAGCATGGTGACGTATTCTTTACCGGCATTAATCAGCTCCGGATCACGGTCTTTTTCCGCAGGAGGCGGGCCGAACGCCAGCAGGCCATTTTCCGAATGCAGAAAGACGTCTTTATCGTCAGGCAGGTAGCTGGCAATTTTAGTCGGCAGGCCAATGCCCAGATTGACATAGGCGCCATCTGGAATGTCTTGTGCCACACGCTCGGCAATCTGGTCACGGGTCAGTTTGATATAGCTCATGAATCCTCTCTCCTTAGCTGCAATTACTGTGCAGGTTGAACCTGAACCACGTGTTGAACAAAAATCCCCGGGGTAATAATGTGCTCCGGGTCCAGGGCACCGAGTTCAACCACTTCAGAAACCTGGGCGATGGTGACATCGGCTGCCATCGCCATGATCGGGCCAAAGTTACGGGCAGATTTACGGTATACCAGATTGCCCCAGCGATCGCCTTGAGACGCTTTGATCAGGGCAAAATCTGCCTTGATCGGATTTTCCAGTACATAGTCTTTGCCTTCATAGTTGAGGGTCGGTTTGCCTTCAGCCAGCAAAGTACCGAAACCGGTGGGGGTATAAATAGGTCCTAAGCCCATGCCAGCCGCCTGAATACGGCAAGCCAGATTGCCCTGCGGTACCAGTTCCAGTTCAATCTTTCCGGCACGGTACAGCTCATCAAAGACCCAGGAGTCGGATTGACGCGGGAAAGAACAGATAATTTTACGAACAGCACCAGATTTGAGCAGCTTAGCCAAACCATAATCACCATTTCCGGCATTGTTATTGACAATAATCAGGTCCTTGATGCCCAATTCGATCAGACCATCAATCAGTTCAGCAGGCTGACCTGCTGTACCAAAGCCACCGATCATGACGGTTGAGCCATCCTTAATTTGTGCAAGTGCTTCGGTTAAAGCAGATGATTTATCAATCATAATATTTCCTAATTCAACAAATGGTCATTAACGCTGGGTTTGAGTGCCCGTCACAGCAACAGTCTGGCCAGTGCGTTTGGTTAAAATCACATGTGCCACAATACCGATACAAATGCCCCAGAAGACGGAACTGAGCCCTAAAAAACTCATGCCTGATGCGGTGGCCATAAAGGTAATTAATGCCGAATCACGTTGTGATTCATTGTGCATTGCTGTGGAAATATTAGTGGCAATCGCGCCAAGTAGAGCCAGTCCTGCAAGAGCCGCAACCAGTTCTTTGGGCAAGATGCTGAACAGCATGACAATACTGCCTGCAAACAAACCGCCTAAAATGTAAAAAATGCCGTTGGCAATACCGGCGATATAACGCTTTTCCTTGAGTTCGTGGGCATCTTTACCGGTACACAGCGCGGCGGTAATCGCAGCGAGTACAATCGTAATCCCGCCCACAATCGCCACGCCTACAGAAACAATACTGGCCAGACTCAGGATCGGTTTGGCCGGCATGTCATATCCACTGAGCTTTAAAATGGCCATCCCCGGTAAAAACTGTCCTGTCAGACTGACAATGGTCAAAGGCAGGGCCAGGTTTAAAGTGGATGACCAGGTCCATTGCGGCATGATCAGCTCCGGAATAGCCAATGAAAAACTCATGGCAACCGGATTGATCTTCCCAAAGATAAAACTGAGGCTAATGCCTGCAATCAGAACCCAAATAATGGCATAGCGGGGAGAAAAGCGTTTGGCCAGTAAAAAGCACAGCAGCATGCCAAAGACCACATAAGGCATGCTGTCGGTTGCTTTAAATAATCCGATCCCGAATTGAAAGAGAATACCGGCCATCATGCCGGCAGCCAGTCCTTGAGGAATGGCTTTTAAAAGCCGGTCAAATGATCCGGTGACCCCAATGATAAAAATAATGATGGCTGAGCTAATATAAGCCGCCACCATTTCATTGAGAGTAATCCCTGGAAACAGGGCAACCAGTAAAGCTGTACCCGGAGCGGACCAGGCGGTAATCACCGGGACTTTAAATTTGATGGATAAAATAATACCGGTGATGGCTGCCCCAATTGAACTGCCCCAGATCCATGAGGCCATCATGCTGGATGAAACGTCAGCCTGTTGGGCGGCCTGAAAGAAGATAATCATGGGGCCGGCATAGGAAATCAGCACTGCTAAAAATCCTGCAACAGTGGCTGAAATAGACCAGTCATTTTTTAATGTTTTAACTAGGGTTCCCATTGCGATTTGCCTCCTTGCATTCAATGATCCCGTAAACGTTCAGATAATCTGGTTAACCCAGATCGCCACCGCCTACAGGCACAACCGTTCCAGTAATATATGAAGCATCATCAGAGGCCAGAAATAAAATGGCATTGACCTGCTCCAGAATCGTTCCGTAACGCCCCATAAAAGTGCGGTCAATCGTCTGGTCGACTACTTCCTGCATCCAGAATTTTTCCTGCTCTGATAACGCCTTACTGTTACGAGGGATTTTGCGTGGTGGTGCTTCAGTTCCACCGGTTGCAACGGCATTCACACGAATACCATCTTTGGAATGGCAAAATGCCAGTGATCGGGTTAGTGCATTGACTCCACCTTTGGAGGCCGAGTAAGGAATACGATTGATACCGCAGGTTGCAATGGAAGAGACATTCACAATCACGCCCTCCTTATGTTTCAGCATCTCAGGTAATACTGCATGGCAGCACCATAGCGTCGGAAATAATGAGCGGCTGACTTCTTTTTCAATTTCTTCAGGTGAGAACTCAACGAAGGGCTTCATCCAGATGGCACCCCCCACATTGTTAATGAGCACATCTACACGGCCATAGACTTCGATGGCTTTGGCCACAACGGCCTGAGCGCCGGCATAGGTTTCCAGGTCGGCTTTGACAACAATGGCATCACCCTGAAAAGCTTCGATTTCAGCCAGTGTTTCTTCGACATAATCGGAAAAATCAGCCAAGACTACTTGTGCACCTTCGCGGGCTGCTTGCAAAGCCACCCCATGACCAATACCCTGGGCGGCGCCTGTGACAATCACAACTCTGTTTAAAAATCTTTGACGTGCTGACATGGAAAACTTCCTTTTATTAATTCGCAGAAAATTTTTCAAACAGGAAATTCGCAGGCTTTATGCCTTCTGTGTCTAGCCAGCTTCTGACCGCTTCAACCATAGGCACCGGCCCACATAAATAAATATCGACATCGCCGTCATTTAACCATTCATTTTCGATATGACCCGTGACATAGCCTTTACGCTTATGTGCCGATTCCGGACTTGCAACCACTGTGCGATATTCAAACCAAGGGCATTTTTCTTGCAGTTCATTTAACTTTTCAAGGGCCACCAGGTCAAAATCATTGGTCACCCCAAAGACCAGACGGACAGGTTGTTCTGAGCCTTTTTCTTCTAATACTTGCAGCATCGACAGGAATGGAGCGATCCCGGTACCACCAGCCAACATCAATACTGGACGGGTCACAGGGCGTAAGTAAAAACTACCGAATGGACCGGCAAAGGTGATTTTATCGCCCGCGGTGGCATTCTTACTCAAGAATTCACTCATTTTGCCATTGGGTACGTTGCGCACCACAAAGCCGGTTAAACGGTTACCCGGTTTAGAGCTGAATGAATAAGAACGGGTTTCTGTTGTACCCGGAATCGTTACATTGACATATTGACCTGCCAGAAAATGAATGTCCGGTTGACCTTCATCGAGCTGAACATCAAAGGTAATGGTAGATTCCGACAGGTTGTCTACACGTGCCAGGGTGCCCTGAAAAGCATGGATGGTAGTTTTGCAGACTTCTGAAGATGCCTGAATCTGGAACACAGCATCTGAAGTCGGCTTGCATTGGCAGGCCAGAATATAACCCTGTTCAGCTTCTTCCGGCGTTAATGCATCTTCAATATAAGTTTCTTCCGGCATGTCATACGCACCTGATTCACAAAAGGCACGGCATGTTCCGCATGCTCCGTCACGGCAGTCCAAAGGAATATTAATCTTTTGACGGTAAGCTGCATCCGACAAGGTTTCACCTTGGGCAACGCTAATAAAGCGTGTCACGCCATCTTCAAATTGAAGTGCAATATTGTGGTTTGACATGGCTGAATATCCTATATAAATCTTTGAAACTAAACCTTTCAGCCAATTTTCCATCTGGCTGAAAGGTGATACCTGGCTGTGCAGGCAGTCTTACAGGTGATAAATGTCGACGACCTGGTTGATGTAGTCGTTTTTCAGTACCACGTATTTGCTTAAAATTTTTGGTTGTTCACCCGAAAAATCGATCACATAACGTGACATGCCGAAGTAGCTATAATTGGTCTTGTAGCGGAAGCTCAAGGTATTCCAGTTAAAACGTACAGTAACCTTGTCACCGTCGCGTTCCACAACTTCAATATTGTTGATGTTATGGCTGGTCCGGGTGTCCGGTATGGTGGCCGATGAACGTTCCGTCTTGATACGGAAGACCCGGTCTTCCAGACCTTGACGGTCCGGATAGTAGATCAAGGAAATTTCAGACTGTGGATCTACAGTCAAGCTGTCATCGTCATCCCATGCCGGCATCCAGAAAGATGCAGTAGGTGCATAACAGTTCAGCCAGTCATCCCATTGCTTGTCATCTAAAAAGCGGGCTTCCTGATAAAGAAACTGGGCAATATTTTCTAAACTGATGTCGCTCATACGGTTTCTCCTTCAGTCTGCGCTGCCAGTTCTTTTTCAGCTGCAATGCCTTTTTTCATCAACTCTAACCAGTACTGGTGCTGGGCCAGATACAGACCTTCATCTTCAGTCTTGATTCCGGACAGTTTTGGTTTTAAGCCAATTTCATTGGCTGCATCATCTGGGCCTTGAATCCAGTGTTTGGAACCACGGCACATGTCGTTCCATTCCAGCGCGATACCGGCATAACCCGCCTGACAGGCGCGGAATTCTTCCAGGTCATCTGGAGTCGCCATGCCGGATGCGTTAAAAAAGTCTTCATATTGACGGATACGGCGAGTACGGGCTTCCGGCGCTTCGCCGATAGGGCCGATACAGTAAATGGTGACTTCGGTCTTATTGACAGAGATCGGGCGCAATACACGAATTTGTGAGCCAAACTGGTCCATGAAATAAACGTTCGGATAAATACACAGGTTACGTGAACGCTCGATCATCCATTTCGCCATCGCTTCACCGTATTTCTCGGTATATTCATCCTGCTTGGCAAAGTTTGGACGGTCTTCTGGGTTGGCCCATTGTGTCCACAGCAGCATATGGCCATGTTCAAAGCCATAACAACCGCCACCTTGTTTGCCCCATGCACCGGCGCTCATGGCACGAATGTTATCACCGGCTTCTTTTTCTTTACGCTGCTGGGTAGTGGCCGCATAGTTCCAGTGCACTGCAGATACATGATAACCATCCGCACCATTTTCAGCAGTCAGCTTCCAGTTACCATCATAGGTATAGGTCGAAGAGCCGCGTAAAACTTCTAAGCCTTGATCTGACTGGTCTACAATCATGTCAATAATTTTGGTGGTTTCACCCAAGAATTCTTCCAGACTTGGCACATCCGGGTTTAAGCTGCCAAACAGAAAGCCTTTGTAACTTTCAAAACGGGCTACTTTTTTCAGGTCATGTGAGCCGTCCTGGTTGAAGCAGTCTGAATAGCCGGCATCTGTCGGATCTTTTACTTTTAAAAGTTTGCCAGAGTTGTTAAATGTCCAGCCGTGGAAAGGGCAGCTGTAAGTCGCCTTGTTGCCTTTTTTATGACGACACAGCTGTGCACCACGGTGTGAACAGGCATTAATCATGGCATTCAGCTCACCCTGGCGGTTACGCGCAATAATAATCGGCTGACGACCAATATAGGTGGTGTAATAGTCATTGTTGTTCGGAATCTGGCTTTCATGTGCCAGATAGACCCAGTTGCCTTCAAAGATGTATTTCATCTCCAGGTCAAACATGGCTTGGTCTGTAAAGACCGAACGGTGGAGTTTAAATTCACCGGATTCAAAATCATCGACCAGTAATTCATCAATACGGTCTAAATGGCTGGTGTTAATTACAGGAATACGAGGCATGTCCAGTCTCCGACTTTCCAAACAGGGTAAGTCATCGGGATGTCGTTCTTAGACTCTCATCCCGATTCCATAGGGAATTATGCGCTTGCGCGGCGACGTTCAACGTCAGTGCTAGGCGCAGCAGCTTGATCTTTCACAAGTTCAATATTGAATTGAATGTGTTTGAAAGGGCCGTTTAAACCACGACGTGCGATTTCAGCTTCATCGGTAACATCAACTGCTGTAGCGACCAGGCCATCACGTGTTGCAAAGGCAAAGTCATCCCACAGGTATTGATCACCTTCGATGTTGAACTGCGTGGTTAACTTGCGATAGCCCGGTGCAGATACAAAATAATGTACGTGTGAAGGGCGGTTACCGTGACGGCCTAATTTGTTCAGTACAAACTGGGTCGTACCTTCTGGGGGACAGCCATAACCGACCGGCATGGTGGTAAGTGCCACATATTTACCGTCCTGATCCGTGAAAATAGAACGGCGCAGGTTAAAGTCAGATTGTGACTTATCAAAGAAAGAGTAATTGCCTAAGCTGTTGGCATGCCAGATTTCAACCTTGGCACCTTCAATCAGGTTGCCTTGCGTGTCGGTGACCGTACCTTCAATGATCAGCGTTGGAATTTTGCCTTCCTCGGAGCCATCATCCATGCGGGCAAAACCAACTGATTCTGGCGCACCTGCCACATATAAAGGACCTTCGATGGTACGTGGCGTCCCCCCTGTAATGCCTGCTTTTGCATCTGCAGCATCAGCACGAAGATCTAAATAATGTTCCAGCCCCAATCCTGCAGCCAGTAAGCCTAATTCATTGGCCTGTCCTGCATCGGTAAAATATTCAAGACCTTTCCAGAGTTCTGACTGGGAAATGTCCAGATCTTCAATTGCCTGGAAAAGGTCCCCCAATAAACGCACAACAATTTGCTGTACACGCTCATCTACTGGACCTGTCGCTGTATCGACATTCATTTTCTTTACTAGCGCATCAATTTCTTGGCGGTTCATACTAGTGCTCCTTAAGTATGTTTTTTATATTTGGGTGGCCCATGTTTTTAGCTTGCGTTCGGCTGGCTAAATCTTGCTGGCCACAATCCTTGTGGAGTCGCTCTCTATTGTGTGGATTAGAGGCAAAATCCGGTAACTCCCGTGTTAAAAGGTCTGCTCAGCGGTCATCATCACGAACCGAAGACGGATGACGGTTCAAGGGCATCACTTCAATCTTCATATAGGGATAAAGGGGCAAACCTTGTAACAGGTTGTGCAGCTCTTCATTGTTCTCTACATCAAAAATACTGATATTTGAATATTGGCCACTAATACGCCAGATATGACGCCATTTCCCTTGACGCTGTAAGTCCTGAGAATAGGCTTTTTCTACCGCTTTAATTTCATTGGCCTGTTCCACTGGCATATCTTGTGGAATATTCACGTCCATCCGTACATGGAAAAGCATGGGTTTCTCCTTGAATTATTGACGACGTAAGTTGTCAATCTTGTTGTCATCCAGCTCAATTCCCAGACCTGGGCCTTTGGGAAGCTGAAGTTCAAAGTTTTGATAATTGAGTGGGGTTTTTAAAATGTCTTCGGTCAGTAAGAGCGGGCCAAACAGCTCAGTTGCATAGGCCAGATTCTTAAAGGTAGAGAACACATGTGCAGAGGCAATGGTTCCCACCGGACCTTCCAGCATGGTACCGCCGTACAGATCAATACCTGCAAGCTGTGCAATGGTGCCGACCTCACAACCTTCAATCAGACCACCTGACTGGGCGATCTTGACGGCAAAAACTGAAGCGCCATTCTGCGTGGCAATCTGATAGGCAGATTGCGGCCCCATCAGCGACTCGTCTGCCATGATGGCGATGTCAAAACGGCGGGTCAGGCGTTGCATTGCCCCCAGATTAGCAATTGCACAAGGCTGTTCGATAAGGTCTACGCCACCAT
Organism: Acinetobacter sp. S4400-12; assembly: GCF_024129495.1. Lineage (NCBI taxonomy): Bacteria > Pseudomonadati > Pseudomonadota > Gammaproteobacteria > Moraxellales > Moraxellaceae > Acinetobacter > Acinetobacter sp. S4400-12. Next base: position 10,664 of record NZ_JAMXYB010000038.1, read on the forward strand.
CCTGAAGCAGCTGAATACCTTTAATGGCCTCCAGTTCGGACCAGGCGCGGTTCACATCCACACGGACCGAGATGTCTTTGCCTAAGGCGCGTTTAATGGCCAGCACATGCTCAACATCTTCTTCAACCGGGCGTGAACCAATTTTTAGCTTGAAAATATTGTGGCGTTTTGCCGCAATCATTTTTTTTGCTTCTGTAATATCTTTTTCGGTATCGCCAGAAGCCAATACCCACAGTACCGGCACACTGTCGCGTAAACGGCCCCCTAAAACTTCTGAAAGCGGTAAGCCTAAACGCTGCGCCTGAATATCCAGCAGGGCAGTTTGAATGGCACATTTCGCAAAACGGTTGCCATTAATATTCTTTTTAATTGCTTGTAAGGTCTGAGCAACATTTAAACCGGATAGCGCTTTTAAAAGCGGGGTGAAATAAGTATCAATATTCACTTTGACACTTTCCGGACTTTCATCCCCATAACCCAATCCACCAATGGTCGTTGCTTCGCCCCAACCCACATAACCGTCTTCTGTGGTAATTTTGACAAGTACCAAAGTCTGGGTTTGCATGGTGGCCACCGCCATCTTATGTGGGCGGATGGTGGGAATTTGCAACAGCAAGGTTTCAACTGATTTATACATAATTACGGTTCACATTCTTGCTTTCATGCATTAACTTAATATACCTTAAAGGAATAGTTTCGATCAGTCGAAGATCGATTTGGCATTTTCTTATACTTTAAAGGTATTGTTTTGGGATGGAACTTAGACATTTACGCTACTTTGTTGCGGTAGTAGAAGAGCAAAGCTTTACCAAAGCGGCAGAGAAACTATTTATTGCTCAGCCACCTTTAAGCCGGCAAATCCAGAACTTAGAGCAAGAGCTTGATATTCAGCTATTTGAGCGCGGTAGCCGTCCACTCAAGACCACGGAAGCCGGCCAGTTTTTCTATCAGCATGCCGTTAAACTTTTGTCTAATGCAGAAGAAATCAAGTCCATGACGCGACGCATTGGAATTGCAGACCGCAGCATTACTATTGGTTTTGTCGGTTCTTTATTATTCGGTTTGCTATCACGAATTCTGTTTTTATTTAAACAGCAGCATCCTTATCTCAAGATTGAGATGATGGAAATGAATACCTATGAACAGATTCAGGCGCTGAAAGAAGGGCGTATTGATGTAGGATTCGGACGGTTGAGAATTTCCGATCCTGCGGTTAAACGAATGTTACTGCGTGAAGAACGTCTGGTGATGGCAGCACATACCAGTCACCCCTTGGCACAGCAAGAAGGGGTGTATTTATCTGAACTGGTAGAACAGCCTCTGTTTTTATATCCCAATAGCGGTAAAGCCAACTTTGCCAGCCAGACTCTGGGGATCTTCTCTGAATATGGATTAGAGCCTAAAAACATACGGACTGTACGTGAACTACAGCTTGCCCTGGGTTTTGTGGCAGCAGGGGAAGGAATATGCATTACACCAGAAAGTGCCAAGAATATTAAACTGGCTCATCTGAACTTTATACCCATACTCGACCATTTGGCCGTCAGTCCAGTATTTATGGCAATCCGCAATATGGATGAAAGTGAATATATCCGTCATCTATTCGATTCGGTTTATCAGGTCTATGACCTTGAGGCTATCTCCTATGACCGTTCAGTATTTTGAAAATATGCAGCCTGAGTTGTTTATGATAAAGGATTGCAAATGAAACCTGTCTGCTCACAGAGACTTATGTTTTTCTTTTTTAAATATATTCTTTAATAAAATAAACCACTTGGATAACAGTAGACTTTATAGGTATGGAAGCATGCCTATTCAGTTTTGGACATTTTTTCCTATCTTCTGCATTGTGAGCCTCATTCATTGAACTTCACAGTTAGGAGGTGGAGATGTCTACGAATAAAGTGAATATAAATACACTCATCGATGAAGCGAAGTTTACGCCTTTTCACTGGGGAGTACTGATCTGGTGTTTGCTGATCATTATTTTTGATGGTTATGACTTGGTCATTTATGGGGTCGCATTACCACTTTTAATGCAGGAATGGGCATTGACCGCAGTGCAGGCAGGAATGCTGGCCAGTACCGCACTGTTCGGGATGATGTTTGGTGCCATGACTTTTGGAACCCTGTCAGATAAGCTCGGCCGTAAAAAGACCATTATGATCTGTGTGGCAATTTTTAGTGGTTTTACCTTTATGGGCGCTTTTGCCACCACACCGGTTGAATTTGGTATTTTACGTTTTATTGCAGGTCTCGGGATTGGTGGAGTCATGCCCAACGTAGTGGCATTGATGACAGAATACGCACCAAAACGTATCCGTAGCACGCTGGTTGCTTTAATGTTTAGTGGCTATGCCATTGGTGGTATGACATCAGCTCTGTTAGGTGCCTGGCTGGTTCCTCAGTTTGGCTGGAAAATCATGTTCTATCTTGCGGGTATTCCACTGCTGATTTTGCCAGTGTTATGGCGGTATCTACCAGAATCCTTGATGTATCTGACCAACAAAAAGCAAACTGCTGAGGCACACAGTATTATTCAGAAAATCTCTCCAACCCAAGTGATTGGCCAAGATACTGAATTTGTATTGAGTGAAGTACAAAAAGGCGATGAAGCCCCATTAAAAGCACTGTTCCAGCACGGTCGCAGTTTCAGTACCTTTATGTTCTGGCTGGCTTTTTTCATGTGTTTATTGATGGTTTATGCCCTAGGCAGCTGGTTGCCGAAACTCATGATTCAGGCAGGTTATTCGCTAGGCGCGAGTATGATCTTCCTGTTTGCCCTGAATATTGGGGGAATGATCGGTGCAATTGGCGGTGGCTATCTGGCTGACCGTTTCCATATCAAGACAGTACTGACCATTATGTTCCTCGGTGGTGCAACAGCCCTGATCCTGCTAGGTTATAACAGTCCACAATTTGTTTTATATACCTTGATTGCCGTGGCAGGTGCCGCCACCATCGGTGCACAAATCCTGCTTTATACTTTCGTCGCACAGTACTATCCGTCTACTGTACGCTCTACAGGAATGGGCTGGGCATCGGGTATAGGCCGCATCGGTGCTATCGTTGGACCGGTTTTAACAGGTGCTTTATTGACCATGAACCTGCCTCACCAAATGAACTTCTTTGCAATTGCGATTCCTGGCCTAATCGCTGCGATGGCAATTTTCCTGGTCAATTTAAAATACTCCGTCGATGGTAAAAGCCTTGCAGCATCTGGGCTAGAAGCGGATTCAACATCGAAAAAAGCCAACCCATCATTTTGAAATAGTTGAAAAGTGTAATTTCCTCAATGATATAGATCGCCATCGCAAGCCTTGGCGGTCTATTGCTAGAATCCGATCGGACAATAAAAAAAGTGAGTTTAGGATGAACACAGCTGCATTATTTAACCAACCAACAATTACATTGAAACGTACAGTATTGATGAGCATGATCGCTGTGAGTCTAGGGGGCATCAGTCTATCGACCCAAGCGCAAACCACAGCGCAGGCAAACCAACAGGAAATTGAGCAGCTACGCCAAGAAGTGCAAGCTTTACGTAGCATGATTGAACAGCAGAAAGCCCAAACTCAGCAGATTGCAACGGCAGTGCAAACACCTGTTGCACCCCTCCCGCCAGTACCCGCCAAAGCTGCAACAAGCCCGGTGATGAGAATTGCCAGCGGCGCCGAATTTAATCTTTATGGAAATATTCGTGCCGATGCTTCTTATCAGGTAGAAGGTGGTGCTAAGGATATGCCTTATAACCAGATTAATGCGGTACCACTTGAAGGTAATGGTGAAAATAGCGATCGTCTCAGATCGACTTTAGCTGCTACACGTTTAGGAATGGACTTTAAAGCACCTGTAGGTGCCGGGGACAATGCCCTTAGCGGTAAACTTGAAGTCGACTTCCTGGGTGGAGCGAACTTGGATAACCTGCGTATTCGGCATGCCTATATTAGCTATGCGAACTGGTTGATCGGGCAAACCTGGTCAAACTTTGCACTCCCTGATTATATGCCGGAAACTGTAGATGCTTTGGCTTATGCAGGGGGAGCGGTAAAACGTACACCGCAGGTTCGCCATACTACGACGTTTAGCCCGGCTACCAATCTGGTTGTTGCAGTAGAAGATCCAAAAGACAGCTCTATTCAGCAACGTTTACCTGCTTTAACTGCACGTTTAAACCATAAACTGGCAGATAATTTTGCAGTAAGCGCACGTGCCATGGGCCATGAAAAGCGTATTAACGAGCAGGAAGAAACCGCATGGGGCGTGGGGCTGGGCGCAAAATATGATGTTATGCCAGGAACGACTGTAAAAGCGGATTATTACCATGTAAAAGGCGACAGCAGTTTTGTCTCTTATGCTAACCCGGGTGTCGTTGCAGCAGGTGGAAACCTTTATCAAAGCGAATTTGACTCAATTACTGTCGGCCTGACTCAGCAGTTTAATGACAAATTACGTGGCACTTTAGGTTATGGTTATATGACCTTCGATCAAGATGCTAATTATGTGCAGAGTGTTACAGATAAAACCAAAATCAATAAAGACCTCTGGCAGGCGTGGGCCAATGTCTTCTATAGTCCGACGAAGACTCTAAGTTTTGGTCTGGAATATGTCTATGGTGAACGTGAAGCTGTAGCTTCAGCGTCAAATGGCAGCACCAAAGGTGAAGATAACCGAATTAATGCGGTTGCCGTTTACAACTTCTAAGCTACTTTTAAACTGAAGTTATTCAACTGATAAAAACGCGGATGGATTCATCCGCGTTTTATTTTTTCCAAATGATCTGTACTGCAGTGCTTTTTTGGCTCTTGATAAAACTTTTTTATCTATTTCTTGATTTTTCAAATGATGCCGAAACTGCCTTAAAATTTTCATCATGAGAATATGAAATACATTTGATGCGTGCATTTGGAGGATAAGGGAGGCTCTATTAACGGGCTTATTCACTAGAAATATCGAGTTGTATCAGCATAGAATTAAATTGCCAGGTTTCGTTAAGGCTTAAGTGCTTCAATAAGCCTATACCATTCTGATTGTTATTACTGCTTTTTTAACCGGTTAAGCCCAAATTTGCATGAATCTAGACTGATATAACAGCTCTCTATGTGCAAAGCCAAACTCAAAGTACAAACTGTGTAGAAAGCTAGAAGACTCAGGAGATTAGATTTGTTTATTAGCTCTTTGAATGACTTTGATTGATTTGCTGTACGTCCCAGTCACTTCTATTAATTTGTCACAATTTGACAATCACACCTGAGCCATTCCCTGTTAAATTCAGTGGGCATGATGACCGGAACTGACTGATTTTTTTTCAGTCAGTCCTATACTGTCAGGCTAAGAAAACAAATAAAACATGGACTAATAAAAATGAAACGGGAGTGTGAAATGCTGGGAAATATGATGTTTCAGCCTTTATTGATCAGTAGCATGATTGAACATGCCGGGCGTTATCATGCCGACACTGAAGTGATTTCCAAAAATACCGATACCAGTATAACGATTACCAACTGGGGAGAAATTCGACAAAATTCAAAACGTTTTGCCAATGTTTTAATGCAGTTTGGCTTAGAACTGAGTGATCGTGTTGCAACAATTGCCTGGAACAACCACCGTCACCTAGAGTCTTGGTATGCCATTTCAGGAAGTGGTCTGGTCTGCCACACGATTAATCCGCGTTTGTTTCCAGAACAGCTGGTTTTTATTATTAATGATGCTGCGGACCGCGTTCTGCTCTTTGATAAAACCTTTGCTCCTTTGATCAAGGCCATTAAGCCGTTATTAAAAACCGTGGAGCAATATATCTGTCTGGATGCCGAAGATCCGGCAATAACTGAAGCATTGCCAGAAGTCCAGTTTTATGACTCCCTTATTGCCCAGCAAAGTGCAGAATTCAGCTGGCCTGAGCTGGATGAAAATATTGCCAGTTCACTCTGTTATACCTCGGGAACCACGGGAAATCCGAAAGGCGTATTGTATAGCCATCGCTCTACCACCTTGCATAGTTATGCCATCAGCCTGCCTGATTCTTTAAATGTCTCTGCACGTGACATCATGCTACCGGTTGTGCCGATGTTCCATGTGAATGCTTGGGGAACGCCATATGCTGCTGCGATGGTGGGATGTACCTTAGTCTTGCCAGGACCTGGCCTAGATGGAGCGAGCCTGGTCAATATGATTGATACTTACAAAGTCTCCGTTGCACTCGGTGTGCCTACCATCTGGCAGGGGCTGATTGCCGCTGCCCAGCAATCTGGTTCAAAGCTGGAAAGCCTGAAACGCAATGTGGTGGGCGGTTCAGCCTGTCCACCCGCCATGTTGAAAGTCTTTAAAGAACAATTTGATTGTGAAACCATTCATGCTTGGGGAATGACCGAGACCAGTCCGCTCGGTAGCGCGAATCAGATTAAAACCAAACATCTTAATCTGTCAGAGGAAGAATGTCTGAAAGTGCGTTTATCGCAAGGTCGTCCACCTTTTGGTGTAGATCTGCGCTTGACGGATGAAGAGAAAGGCACCCACGAAATTGCCCGGGATGGCAAAACCGTTGGGAATCTGCAAATTAAAGGTCACTGGATTATTGATCATTATTTTGGCAAGGATGAATCTGCACTGACCACAGATGGCTGGTTCGATACCGGTGATATTGCCACTTTAAATGAAGATGGCTTTATGACCCTTTGTGACCGTGCGAAGGATTTAATCAAGTCGGGCGGGGAGTGGATTTCTTCAGTCGAACTGGAAAATATTGCCATGGGTCATCCGGAAGTTGCGATGGCTGCTGTGATTGCAGCACAACATCCGAAATGGGATGAGCGCCCGGTTTTGATTGTGGTGAAAAAACCTGAAAGCCGAATCAGTGAAACGGAACTTCTCGATTATTATGATGACAAGATTGCCAAATGGCAGATTCCGGATAAGGTTATTTTTGCAGATAGTATTCCACTGAGTGGAACTGGAAAAATGCTGAAAAAGGATTTACGTGAATCTTATGGTTCTATCCTGACGGAACAAGAACAAGTGCCAAGTTAAGAAAAAAAGGCGCTGATCTTTCACGTTGAGGAAATATAAAAAACCAAAACCGGTCTGGATTCAGGCCGGTTTTTTTTATTGGTTTTTAAAACAAGCTTTATACAAGCAAGGTATTTATTGGACTTCAAACGAGCTAAATCAGCTTTTCTATGCAATATTGTCCTACAAAAAACCTCATCATGGATTCTCAGCCCATAATTTGTCCTGCATTGATATGGTTTGAAACTCAAAACTTTTTATCCTGAACCACATAATAAATAGACGATTGTATATTAATAAACACCTACGGATTAAGGGAATAAAAATGACAAATATAACCACCTACCGGCCGCATTGGGTACGTGAAGACTTTATTGACTTCATAGGTGAAAAAATACATCCGACCTGGGCACTAAAAAGAGTCAAAGCTGAGGTCATTAAGATCCAGGCAGTCAGTCCGGATTTTTTCAAGATTCAATTACGTCCAAACCGCAACTTTAAAGGACGACTGTTTCAAGCTGGCCAGCATATTGCGGTGACAGTAGCACTGGATGGGATTCACCATCAGCGTCATTATTCTATTGTGACAATTTTAACCAATGGTGATATTCTGATTGCAGTTCGACAGCAAGGCAAAGTATCACGTGCGCTGAGTCTGATGCAGCTGGGTGCGGTTATTGAGCTTTCTCAAGCTCAGGGTAATTTCACTTTGGGTGATTCTGACAGACCTTTGTTGTTTTTGGCCTCTGGCAGTGGCATTACCGCAATTTATTCACTTTTGCAAAAAGCCGTAGTGCAGTCACTCGAACCAATCGACCTGATTTATTTTACCCGTGACAATGCTTTTCATGCCGAGCTCAAAACGCTGGCTTTGATGCATCCCAACTTCGAATATCATCATTTTAATACCCTCGAACATGCACAGCATTTGAATCAGACTTTGCTACGAAAGCGAGTGCCTGATTTTGAAAAACGTGAAATCTATGCTTGCGGTTCAGACAGCATGATGAAAGCAGCACTTAGAATAGTAGCTAAATTTGACCTCCAGCCGCATTTTCATACTGAATACTTCCAGCTGATCACGGATAAAAAAGTAAAGGCACAGCCAGTACAATTTTTAAGGTCTCAACAAGCGTTTCAAGCTGATTCTAATTTGCTGGAAAGTGCAGAGCAGGCCGGGCTCAAGCCTGCACATGGGTGTCGTAGGGGCATTTGTAATACCTGCTCCTGTACCAAAGTGAGTGGTTCGGTACGCAATATATTAACCGGTGAACTTGATCACGCTCACAACACCCAGATTAAACTTTGTATTTCACAGGCGGTTAGTCCTGTGGTGATTAACTTATAACCACAATTAAACAAATAAATAAAAAGGTCCGTTCATGAATCTATCGGTTAATTTTAACAAACACAGCAAATCCCAATTTCTCAGTCTTGAACAGGTTGAAGAGTTTGGGGGCAAGGTGGATGCAATCCGCCGTCAGGTCATGGATGACTTGGGTGAAAAAGACGCAGAGTATATTTATAAAATCCGGAATTTTATCCGTTATAGCGAAATTACTTCGCGTGGCATGTTGATGTTGGCTGGATGGTTGCCGCCCGTGTGGCTATTAGGCACGGGTTTATTGGGTATTTCTAAAATTGTGGAGAATATGGAGCTGGGCCATAATGTCATGCATGGTCAGTTCGACTGGATGAACGATCCGAGCTTGATTGGTGCCAATTATGACTGGGATACCATTGCGACCGGAGATGACTGGAAGTATACCCATAATTATATGCATCATACGTATACCAATATCGTCGGGATGGATCATGATGTAGGTTATGGTCTGATTCGTGTCAGTGAATCCCAGAAATGGGAACCGCGCTTCCTGTTTAATATTCCAGTGGCAATGCAACTGATGGTCTTTTTTGAATGGTATGTGGGCGTGCAGCGTCTACATCTGGAAGAGGTGATTGTCTATAAAACCAAAACTTGGACACAGGTATGGGAAGAAGCTGCGCCCCTACGCCAGAAAATGCGCCGTCAAATCGTGAAAGATTATGTATTTTTTCCGCTGATTGCGGGGCCGAATGCGCTTCCTGTTTTTACCGGAAATGCTGTCGCCAATATCATTCGTAACTTATGGGCCTCAGCGGTCATTTTTAATGGTCACTTTACCGAAGATGCAGAAACCTTTGAATTTGAAATCGATAGTGTCGAGAAGGAAACCCGGGCTGAATGGTATTTACGCCAGATCCGGGGATCTAGTAATTTTAGCGGTGCTGCCTGGTTGCATATATTAAGTGGTAATTTGAGCCATCAAATTGAGCATCACTTATTCCCCGATATGCCTGCCAATCGCTATGCCGAAGTTGCTCCGAAAATTAAAGCGCTCTGTGCAGAATATGGGATTCATTATAATGAAGCCAGCTTCATCAAACAGTTTTCAACGGTTTGGATCGGTCTGGCAAAATGCTCGCTGCCTCAGGAATGGAATAAGCAGATGGTAGAAAAAATCCAGATTCTGCAATCAGGCTGGAATGATTTAAAGAATAAACTGATCAAATAATTTAGATACTTTTACTGTTTATCCCTCTGGATACTCCTCAATAGATTTGGATGGTTTATTGAGGATTTTTTTCATTAGAATTGGAGATTAAGACTAGGGCTATCTATTATAGTTTATCAATCATAGTTATCACGCCAAACTTAAAGTTCTCGTATGGGCAGAGAAGCTCTATCAAGTTCTGTGTCAAGATTCAGCACCTCATTCTAATACCATCAATCGTGTAATTAATACTTTAGGTTGAAAGCTGACAGTTCAAAATACTTAAAATTAGTAAAAATGGCAGCTACACGCTCCGATTTTTTGAATTCGCATAACAGCCACGATGTGCAATAGGCTAGCTAGTAGCCAAGAGTTAATCTTTACTTTTTAGTGGGTAGGTCAGCTTAGATCACAACTAAATACTTTTAACTCACTAAACGTAGTAGTGCTGCAAAATCTTCTACATAATAATCAGCTTTGGCTTTAATCAAGTCGATTTCATGAGCAGAATATTGATCATAAATTGCGATGACATCAATACCGGCTTGATTGGCAGCTTCAACACCTACCAAAGAATCTTCAATAATTACACAGTCCTGAGCAGAAAGTTTAAAATGCTTGAGTGCATTCAAATAGACTTCTGGATGCGGCTTAATATTCTCGACATTTTCTCGCGTCCAGATCATAGAAAAATCATGTTCAAAACTAAGTTTGCGATTAATATTCTGATTATTTTCCTGATAGCGCTGAATATTGGATAAGCTGGTAGTTGTGGTTAACGCGATATGTAGCCCTTGCTGTTTCAGGGTGGAAATCAAGGTTTCTGCATGCGGTTTCAGCTCAATCACGTGATCAAGAAAATGCTGTGAAATATGATAACGGCGTGATTTTACCTCTTCTTTGCTAAGATTAAAGCCATAAAGTTCTTTTAAATAGTCACAATATTCCAGATAAGGATCAAGCGAATGTTTAAAAGCTTTCAGTTGTTGATCGCGTTGCTGCTGAATTTGGCTTAAACCGACCTGCACATGAGAAAGTTCCTGAATCAGGGCAGCATCTACCTGATTCCAGATGCCGACAGAATCAATCAGAGTGCCATCCAAATCAAAGCAGACCAGCTTTTTGCCCCGGAACATTTGACGTTTCCCCCAATTTTTTACAGCTTATTGTGTGCGGCAGAGTATATAACAGGAGTCCTGATTTTTTTGATCGCTTCAAAAAAAATCCAGCTTGGCTATTTTGAAAAAATATTAAAAAAACATCAGAAGGAAAAGTATTTTTTACTTGCCTTCGTATTGGAATGGAGGGTATGGCGGGTGTAAAAGTGTTATATTTCGATAATGGCAGTGGATAAAACAATATGGATAATTCGCATGCCAAATGATGCAAAAGTAAAAGGGAATATGTTGTTGTGTTTGAACTTGACTGTAAATTACTCAGTATTTTTTATTATGTATATAAATTCAAAAATGTCTCACAGGCAGCCGAACATCTGGAAATGAGCCAGCCAGCGGTCAGCAATTTACTCAATAAAGTTCGCCAGCATTATAGTGACCCTCTGTTTCTGCGTATTGGCAATGAAATGCTACCGACCGAGTTGTCTAAGCAGCTGTTTCCTTTGGTTAGTGAAGCACTGAGTAAAGTGGAGGCCATCAATAATTTTACCATTGATTTTGATCAGGCCACTTCGCAGCAACAGTTTACGCTGGCCATGACCGATGTATCACATCTGGTACTCTTGCCAAAAATTTCCCAATATCTCAAACAGCATGCTTCTCATATTCGGCTGAATGTACGCCCCATTACTTCAGAAACCAGTTATCAGATGGCCAATGGCGAAATTGATCTGGCTTTGGGCTTTTTGCCTAATTTTGAAAATGGTTTTTATCAGCAGAAGCTGTTTGAACAATACTATGTGGTGATTGCAGCCAAAGACCATCCACGGCTAACGGGTGACACCCTGACCACGGAAGAGTATTTACATGAAACTCATATTGATATTGATGCAGGCATGGGGCATTACCATATTGAAAATGAGTTACTCCGTCTGGAGTTAAAACGCGATATTTTGATGCGTTTGCCGAGCTACTTAGGCGTGGGTCTGGTGGTACAAGAGACTGATGCCATTGCAACCGTGCCGTATTATTTAAGTGAAGTACTCTTGTCTCGCGGTAATTTGAAAATTTTTAATGCGCCCATTGCTTTTCCGACCTATTCAGTAAAACAGTATTGGCATGCTTCTTGTCATCATAAGATTAGCCATCAGTGGTTGCGTCATACTTTCTATGAAATTTTAAGTAAATAGTTTTTTTAATTTCAATAACTGGATAAAGACCAGACAACGGACGGGGGTGATTACGCACAGTGTATAGGAGCAGGTGAATCATCAGATCATTCATTTCCCGGATGATTTGCCCTGCGAACAGGTGAATAAGGAATCAAGCTCCTTTAAATCGGGCAGAAATTCAGACAAATATTATCAATTTTATAAAATAATTCTATAATAGCGTCCATTCGGGTCAGGGTTCATCTAAACCATAGATGCAGATGTCTCATGCTGACCATTTTCTATTTTTCATTCAAGTTCTCCTCTGTGATCCGGCTTGTATATTCAGATTTAGCATCTTATTTGTCCATGACGGCACATAAGAATATTAGGTATCCACATGGAAATTAAGGTCAATTATCTCAATAATCTTCGCCAGGAAGCCAAGTTTGATGACTTCACGGTAATCGCTGATCAGCCGATCCGTTATAAAGGTGATGGCTCAGCGCCGGGTCCATTCGATTATTTTCTGGCCTCATCGGCACTTTGCGCTGCTTATTTTGTGAAAGTGTACTGCGCGGCGCGGAATATTCCGACCGACAATATCCGCCTGTCACAAAACAATATTGTCGATCCGGAAAACCGCTATAAACAGATTTTTAAAATTCAGATTGAACTGCCGACCGATATTTCTGATAAAGATCGCCAAGGTATTTTACGTTCAATTGACCGCTGTACGGTAAAAAAAGTCATTCAAACCGGCCCTGAATTTATCATTGAAGAAGTGGAAAGCATTGATGCCGATGCTCAAGCCTTATTGATGCCAAGTCTGGCTTCTGACCATACGACGTTCATTGCGGGTAAAGACCTGCCGCTGGAAGAAACTATTGCCAATATGTCTGCCATTCTGGCCGGTCTCGGCATGAAGATTGAAATTGCATCTTGGCGCAATATTGTGCCGAATGTCTGGTCATTGCATATTCGTGATGCGCAGTCGCCAATGTGCTTTACCAATGGTAAGGGATCGACCAAGGAAAGCGCACTGGCGTCAGCATTGGGTGAGTTCATTGAACGTCTCAACTGTAACTTTTTCTACAATGACCAGTTCTGGGGTGAGGAAATTGCCAATGCCGAATTTGTGCATTATCCTGACGAGAAGTGGTTCCAGCCAGGTCCGAATGGCGAACTACCTGTAGAAATTTTAGATGAACATACCCGTGAAATTTATGATCCTGAAGATGAGCTTTTAGGCATCCATCTTTATGATACCAACTCCGGGAATATGGCACGTGGTATCTGTTCATTGCCATTTGTGCGACAGTCTGATGGTGAAACCGTATATTTTCCATCCAATCTGATTGAAAACCTGTATTTAAGTAATGGTATGAGTGCTGGCAATACCTTGGCTGAAGCTCAAGTTCAGTGCCTGTCTGAAATCTTTGAACGTGCGGTTAAACGTGAAATTCTGCAAGGGGAATTGGCCCTGCCGGATGTGCCGGAACATGTATTGGCAAAATATCCAAAAATTGTGGCAGGTATTCAAGCTTTAGAGGAACAAGGTTTCCCGGTACTGGTAAAAGATGCGTCTTTAGGCGGTCAGTTCCCGGTAATGAGTGTGACCTTGATGAATCCGCGCACGGGTGGGGTATTTGCTTCATTTGGGGCTCATCCAAACTTTGAAGTAGCTTTAGAACGTAGCCTGACTGAGCTGTTGCAAGGCCGTAGTTTTGAAGGCTTAAATGATCTGCCACAACCCACTTTCAGCAGCAATGCCGTGACTGAGCCAAATAACTTTGTCGAGCATTTTATTGACTCCAGCGGTGTAGTGTCTTGGCATTTCTTTAGTGCAAAGTCAGATTATGATTTTGTCGAATGGGACTTTACCAATAATGGCCAAAACTCGAATGCGGATGAAGCCCAGGCATTATTCAGCATTCTGGAAGATATGGGTCATGAAGTCTATATGGCCATCTACCAGCATCTTGGTGCAACGGCTTGTCGCATTCTGGTGCCGGGTTATTCGGAAGTGTATCTGGTTGAAGATCTGGTTTGGGATAATACCAACAAGGCCTTGCAGTACCGTGAAGACATTCTCAACCTGCATCGTCTGGATAATGAACAACTGGAGGCGCTAGTAGAGCGTCTGGAAGAGTGTGAACTGGATGACTATACCGAAATCCGCACCTTAATCGGGATTGAGTTTGATGAAAATACCGAATGGGGCCAGTTAACGATTCTGGAATTGAAATTGCTGATTTATCTGGCGCTACAGCAGTTTGAAGAAGCCAAAGATCTGGTGGAGCAGTTCCTGCAATACAATACCAATACGGTTGAACGCGGCCTGTTCTACCAGTGCATGAATGTGGTGCTTGAAGTTATTCTCGATGATGAACTAGAACTGGAAGACTACGCCTATAACTTCCGCCGTATGTTTGGTGATGCCCATATGGATGCAGTTATGAGTTCAGTCGAGGGTACAGTACGTTTCCATGGCCTAAGCGAAACCAATATGCAGCTTAAAGGACTGGATCGTCATTTACGTCTGATCGAAAGTTACAAAAAACTGCATGCAGCCCGTGCCAAGTTTGTAGCGAGTTAAATCATGAATCTTGAAAATGGTTTAGGGGGGGCGCTAAGCCATTTTTTGAGCGTCATCCATAGCGGTTGAAAGCATGTTTTGTGATTTATTAATCCCAGCTCCCTGGGGAACTGGGATTACCTAAAAAATTAAAGTGAAGTGTTAACAATAACGGCTTCAAGGTTGGGTATATGAATAAAAGGAACATGCCTTTTATTCACCAGAATTACCTTACATATTCGGATAATTCGGACCACCGCCACCTTCCGGTGTTACCCAGGTGATATTCTGGGATGGATCTTTAATGTCACAGGTCTTGCAGTGTACACAGTTGGCTGCATTAATCTGGAAGCGTTTTGAACCATCATCATTTTCCATAATTTCATACACACCCGCCGGGCAGTAGCGTTGAGCTGGCTCATCCCATTTCGGCAGGTTCACTTCTACCGGAATTGAAGCATCGGTCAGCTTTAAATGCGCAG
>NZ_JAMXYB010000039.1:0-23959 GCF_024129495.1 Acinetobacter sp. S4400-12
TTGATGGCACGAGGTTCGATAATTGCACCGGACAGGATGTGGGCACCGACTTCGGAGCCTTTCTCTACGACACAAACGGACAGATCGTTCAAGTTGTTTTCAATTGCAAGTTGACGGATTTTAATTGCCGCAGAAAGACCCGCAGGGCCTGCACCTACGATGACTACGTCAAACTCCATCGACTCTCGAGTAATATCTTCCATAATCTAAAACCTAAGGTTGTTATACGATAATGATGCTTGCACACTGTTCAGACTATAATTTAGTAAAGCTTTATTTTATAAAGCAAAGAAGTGAATCAAGCCGCTTCCACAGAACAGATTCCATGATTAAAAAATAGCGGTTAGATCTGTAACAAAATAGAGAATGAGGGGGTATCATTCTCTATTTCAGACCCAATAACTCAAATATTATTCAAGCTTAACGCAATATTATTGACCATATGAATGAGGCGAGGGCCAATTTCATTTTCCAGCTTTTCCTGATCCAGAATGTAGCTTGGAGCACCACAGTTAAAGGTTAAAATGCCATGTTTAGGGTGAATCAGAGGAACCGCGACAGAATTCACATCTTTGGTCCAGTCACCGATAGAAAGACAATATAAAATCATCTGTTTGAATCTAAATATCAGGATTAAAAAATAAGATTAAGCGCAGTTTTGTGCCTCTCTATAATACTGTAGTAGAGAAAAATACTCCTGTTTTTCACGATCCTTGTGAGCATTCTATTATTCCATTCGTTCAGCATTGGATAAGCACTACTTTGAATGAAATAAAAATACAACTAATCAGCAAATTAAGAATATCCTTTTTAACACAGGAAAATATTTTTTTATGATCATTTAGTTGGTTTTAATTTAGGGCATATTCAAATTTTGGCGGTTATCTCAAACGCCCCCATTTAAATGATACGGACGCCGAAGGCTGGTTTGATACTGGCGATATTGCCTATCAGGACCAGCAGGGCTATATCCGGATTTGTGGCCGTAAGAAGGATGTGATTATCCGTGGCGGAGAAAATATTCCGGTCGCAGAAATTGAATCATTGCTCTATAAACATCCGAATATTGCAATAGTAGCTTTAGTGGCTTATGCAGATGAACGAATGGGTGAGCGTGCCTGTGCAATCATCAAGCTGAAAGATCCAACACAGCCGTTAAGTTTTAATGAGCTGGTAGATTTCCTGAAAACCCATAATCTGGCCATGCAATATGTTCCGGAACGTTTGGAGATATGGGATGAAATTCCAATGACGCCATCGGGGAAAATCCAGAAATTTAAACTCAGAGAACTCTTGGCCCAATCTATAGCATCAGCAGCAATTGCAATGAATTAAAAAATGGAATAATTAAATGAGAAAAACCCTGAACAATACAATATTATTCAGGGTTTATTTTCATCTTAGATAAAAACGGCAATGGGGGGAACAAAAATCCCAAGCTTAATTTTTGGACGAGTTACAATTTTATTAGGCTAACTCCAACCTCTATAGTCGCAGCAGAAGATACCTGATTTTATCTGCTAGTACTTTGCATCTGCCTTGAAATACTGTCCAGCTTTTTTGTGAACGATGTCCATTTATGAAGGGGCTTTTAAATAAGCTTAGTTTTGATCTGAACTTTTCTTTTTCTTGCCTCCGCCATCTTGTTTATTGACTGTTGACCAGGCAATCCGTTCAGCCTCCTCTTCAGATCGGCCGCGTTCTTTTTCACTGTCTTCAATATGCTTGGCCTGTCGCTTTTGTTTATCTGTATAAGCAGATTTATCACCTCTAGGCATCTCACTATCCTCATCAGATTTGCAGTGAAAAATACTATAACAAGCGCTTAGGTGGGAAAGGGTAAGTATCTGTCAGAATTTGTTTAAATTATTTTGGAATCTGCCAAACTTGATAAAAAATCAAAAGCCGCCTCATATTTTTAATGTATTTCAAAGCACATATAATACACGCCATTTAGGGCTATTATTCAACTTAATAAATTGATTGTATTAAATATTTTTATAATCCTTATAGATTAGTAGAAATATTTTTTGAAAACTAGAAATTCTCAAAAATGAAGATAAGCATCCACAAGGATGCGTTATCTTCAGATCTGATTAACCATTAATAATGCTGCCACCATTCACATGAATGACCTGACCTGAGATATAACTGGCTTCTTCACTGGCCAGAAATAAATAGGCAGGTGCGACTTCACTCGGCTGTCCCATGCGGCCCATGGGGGTCTGTTTACCAAATTCTTCCAGCTGTTCTGCATCAAAACTGCTCGGGATCAAGGGTGTCCAGATCGGGCCGGGCGCTACACCATTGACCCGGATTCCCGTTTTGTTTTTCAATAAATTGGTAGATAAGCTTCGCGTAAAGGAGGTAATGGCCCCTTTAGTGCTGGCATAGTCGATCAGCAGGTCATGACCGTGATAGCTGGTAATACTGGTGGTGTTAATAATGCTGTCACCTTCATGCATATGCGGCAGTACCGCCTGAGTCAAATGGAACATTGACAGAATATTGACATTAAACGTTTTTAATAGTTGCTCAGAGGAAATATCCGTAATACTCTCCTGTGGATATTGAACGCCGGCATTATTCACCAAAATATTAATAGTTTTAAATTCCTGAAGGGCTTGCTCGACCATTTTCCGGATGGTTTCAGGTTGCTGCAAATCGCATTGAATCAGGAGGCAGCGTCTGCCTTCATTTTCAACCATTTTTTTAGTCTCTTGTGCATCCTGATCTTCATCCAGATAGCAGATGACAATATCAGCACCTTCACGGGCAAATAAAACAGAAACGGAGCGTCCAATGCCACTATCGCCGCCTGTGATCAGTGCCACCTTATCTTTTAATTTATCACTGCCTTTATAATTTGATTTGATGACTTCCGGGAGAGGATTCATTCTGCTTTGGATACCCGGTTGATGTTCTTGCGTTTCAGTTGAAGCTGGGGTTTCAGGATAATGATTCATCTCTTCTCCAATTCCAATGAGGTCGTCCTATAAGAAAAAATATATTAGGAGAATTTGAAAAAAATGAGTCAACACCTCACATTTCATAACATAATGTATTCGTGATTTATCAATTTTTCATTCAGATTGACATTATGAATGATTTTTGCTGGAACAGGCTGGATGAAGATTCTTTTAATTACAGGTTGGGGACTAGGCATTTCAGTTCTCCAGCCATTTGCGGACTTGCTAAGACAACAGCAATATCAGGTTGAAATCTGGGACATCTTTGATCCCAATGACCTTTCAGTTCGTGCTGCCAGAGTAGAACAGGCCCAATCTTTTGATGTTTTAATCGGCTGGTCATTGGGCGGGCAACTTGCTTTATTGCTTGTGCATGCAATTTATCAAAAAACACAGCTTGTTAAACCTGTCATCTGCTGTATGTCGAACCCCTGTTTTGTGGCAAATGATCTTTGGCCTCAAGCCATGCCCTATATGCAATATCAACAGTTTCAAAAGTCTGTTTTAAAAAATCCTCTACAGGCAATGCAGCGCTTCTGTGCATTAGTGACTCTTGGTTCATCAGCACCTCGAGAAAGGGCAAAATATCTTCAACAACAGATTCTAAATATTGATTTAATCTATCAAGCCCGCCATCTCTATCTTCTTGAACAATTAAATTTGGTCAATATCTTCAAGTCTTATCCAGGCAAGATGCTTTTTGTATTTTCCAGAAACGATATGCTGGTTCCCTACCAACTTAGCCAGGAAAGCGAGCTATTAGCAGCATGTAACCTGAACTTGGTAAGTATTGATGCTGCACATGATGCCATCCTGTTCGATACAAAATTGTTAATCGAACCAGTTTTAATATTTTTAACCGATACAGTAGCAGCTAAAGCCAAATAGCAGATAATGACATTTTCATTTCAATTTTAAAACGTTAAGATCAAAGTCATCTTTATTATTAGGGTTGAATTCTGTGCAGGACGCTTTCGATCAACAGCATATTTGGCATCCTTATACCTCCATGACTAATCCACTTCCCTGTTATAAAGTCAAGGCGGCACAGGGGGCAGTGATTGAACTGGAGGATGGATCTCAACTGATTGATGGAATGTCTTCTTGGTGGTGTACGATTCATGGCTACAATCATCCGGAATTAAATCAGGCTGTCAAAACCCAACTGGAATCGATGTCGCACATCATGTTTGGCGGCTTGACCCATCAGCCAGCAATCGACCTGGCCAAACTGCTCCTTGAAATTACCGCTCCTGAGCTGGATAAAATTTTCTTTGCCGATTCTGGCTCAGTGGCCGTTGAAGTGGCTTTGAAAATGGCCGTGCAATACTGGCATGCAAGACAGCAGCCTCAGAAAACCAATTTTGTTACGACCCGTTCCGGTTATCATGGCGATACCTGGAATGCCATGTCGGTATGTGATCCGGTGACGGGCATGCATCAGATTTTTGGTTCCAGTCTAGCCCAACGTTTTTTTGTGCCTGCGCCGCAAAGTACTTTTGAAGGAGAATGGCATGTGGCAGATATTCAACAGCTAGAACAGGTCCTAAAAGAAAAGCATCAGCAGATTGCGGCCCTGATCATTGAGCCGATTGTACAAGGCGCAGGTGGAATGCGTTTCTATCATCCTGAATATTTAACACAGGCCAAACGACTCTGTGAACAATATGATGTCCTGCTGATTCTGGATGAAATCGCAACCGGTTTTGGCCGTACTGGAAAACTCTTTGCCTATGAACATGCTCAAGTGAGCCCCGATATTATGTGTATCGGCAAAGCACTGACGGGGGGGTATATGACGCTCTCTGCGACCCTGACCACAAAGCATATTGCAGACACGATCTCCGATGGTGAAGCAGGTGTGTTTATGCATGGCCCGACATTTATGGCCAATCCTTTGGCTTGCGCCGTTGCTTTAAAAAGTACCCAGCTATTACTTGCCCAGGACTGGCAAAGTCGTATTCAGGCCATTGAAGTCCTGCTCAAAAAACATTTACAGGTTTTGAACACTTTGCCGCAAGTCAAAGCAGTTCGCGTTCTGGGCGCCATCGGTGTGGTCGAGTTGCACCAGCCTGTAGATCAGGCTCACTTTCAGGCTGAATGTGTACGCCGTGGGGTGTGGATTCGTCCTTTTGGTCGCCTGGTCTATGTCATGCCTCCTTATGTAATTTCTGATGCTCAACTTGAGACCCTGTTAAAGCAGATGGTTGAGATGGTTCAAGAGATGGAGTTAGCCCATGCACCATCTTGACTATTTTCAGCAGCAACTGGATGAGCTGAAACAGCAGGGTCAATACCGTCAGTTTAAGGCCAATATTTCAAGCCAGCCTCGGCTACAAATGAATGGAATCGAGATGCTGAACCTGGCTTCTAATGATTATCTGGGACTGGCTTCAGATCTTCGCTTACGTGAAGAGTTTTTTGACCTGATACCTCTGTCGGAACGCCAGATGAGTGCCAGTTCATCACGTTTGCTCACCGGTAATTTTGCAGCATTTGAACAGCTTGAAGACACGATGGCGCAAGCATTTGGCCGCTCGGTATTGCTGTTCAATAGCGGTTATCATATGAATATCGGAATTTTGCCGGCGCTCGCCAATGCAAAAACCATGATCATTGCCGATAAGCTGGTGCATGCTAGCATCATTGATGGCATACGCCTTTCCAAGGCGCAGTATGTCCGTTACCGGCACAATGATCTCTGCCATTTACAGCAGTTGTTAGAAAGGTACCAACTCGATGCAGCAATTGACCGCATTATTGTGGTCACTGAATCTATTTTTAGTATGGATGGCGATGAAACGGATTTAAAAGCATTAGTGGCCTTAAAGCAGCAGTGTGACAAGGTCATGCTGTATGTAGATGAAGCACATGCGATCGGCGTACGTGGTGAGCGGGGGCTTGGCTGCGCCGAGCAGTATCAGGTGCTGGATCAGATTGATTTGCTGGTGGGTACTTTTGGCAAAGCACTGGCTTCTGTCGGCGGTTATCTGGTCTGTCATCCGGTAATTCGCAACTATTTAATCAATACAATGCGTCCGCTAATTTTTAGTACCGCGCAACCTCCACTCTGTATGGCATGGACGCGTTTTATTTTCCAGAAAATGCAGCAACTGCGGGCAGAGCGGCAATATCTGGCCGAACTGGCTGCACAGTTTCAGCAGGGCATTCAGGCACTAGGCTTTGCCTGTCCTTCGAGTTCACAGATTATTCCGGTGATGATTGGTGAATCCGGTCAAACTGTTCAGGCCGCCCAGATGATGCAAAAAAACGGCTTTTATATCTTGCCGGTGCGCCCGCCAACTGTCCCGGTCAACACTTCAAGACTAAGAATCTGCCTGCACCGGCAGGTAGAACAAGAAGATTTGAATCACTGTCTGACCTTATTGGGAAGCTTGTCTCGATGAAAAGTGAACAGATTGCCCGACGTTTTGCCCAGGCACATTTAAGTTATAAACAGCACGCCGTGGTCCAGAATGCAGTGGCTGCCGAGCTGATACAGCTGTTACAACAGCATGTGAGCCAGCCGGATTTTCAGCGCGTCCTGGAAATTGGTTGCGGTTCAGGCCTGTTTAGCCAACGCTTTATGCAGTCCTATGGTTTTGAACATCTTTTTTTGAATGACCTGTATGCCGAAGTACAGCAGCATTTTCAGGAGGATGATCGTCTTTTATGGGGCTTGGGTAATATTGAAACGTTGCCGTTGCCGCAGTCGCTGGATCTGGTGGTATCTTCCTCGTCACTGCAATGGATTAAGGATTTAGCAGCACTGTTGAAGAAAGTTCATCAGGCTTTAAAGGCCTCAGGCCATGTATGTTTTTCCAGTTATGCCCAAGACAATTTAAAAGAAATTAAAGCTTTAACCGGGCAAGGGCTGGATTATTTAAGTTTGGATCAAGTCGTGAGAATGCTTGAATCACAGGGTTTTGAAGTGATTGCACAGCATGAAGAGCGAATGACTTTAGACTTTGAACATCCCAAGCAGGTGTTACAGCATATCAAGGCCACCGGAGTACAAGCGACAGCACAGGGTTTTCGCTGGACCAAGTCTTCACTGCAGGCCTTTTATCAAAATTATCAACAATTTCAACATCCCGATACGCAGCATTATGGCTTAACTTATCATCCTATTTATGTGATTGCCCGGAAGGTGATATGAACGCGCAGATTTATTTTGTCAGTGGTATTGATACCGCTATTGGTAAAACCTTCGCCACAGGTTTTCTGGCCAAACACTGGAACGAGCAGGGCATCCGCACCATCACGCAAAAGCTGATTCAGACCGGTAATACTGACGTTTCTGAAGATATTGAACAGCACCGAGAAATTATGGGCTGCGGACTGCTCAGTGAAGATCTGCAAAAGCTGACTATGCCAGAAATTTTCACTTATCCGGCCTCACCCCATCTGGCTGCCAGATTAGACAAGCGTGAAATTGATTTTGGGAAAATTGAGCAGGCTACCCAACAGCTGGCCCAACATTATGAGCGGGTTCTGATTGAAGGTGCGGGTGGTTTGATGGTTCCACTGACCGAAGACTGGTTGACAATTGATTATATAGTGGCACAGCAATACCCGGTTATTCTGGTGACTTCTGGACGTTTGGGCAGTATTAATCACACCTTACTCAGTCTGGAACTGCTCAAGCAGCGCCAAGTCAAGCTGCATGCCTTGGCCTTTAATCATACGGACAATTCACAGGATGAACTGATCGCTAAAGATACGATTCGCTATTTAAAACAGTATTTGCAACGAGATTTTACTGATACTGAATGGCTGGATATTCCGGCTATGGATCTAGAACAGGATTAAAGAGAGATAAAAGAAATAAAACATCGGGGAATTTTCATTAAGGTCGGTTATACGCAATGGATTAACGCAAATCAAAGAGAAAGGTTAGTAAAGCCTCTTACAACAGCGAAGGCCCAATCTTTGATTGGGCCTTCGCTCAAAGCCAATATTTAATGATGAATTAAATACTCACTTTAAAAGGAATTAAAAGAAACCGGCTGGTTTAGTTGAATAGCTCACCAACAGGTTTTTGGTTTGCTGGTAATGCTCAAGCATCATTTTATGGTTTTCACGTCCAATCCCTGATTTTTTATAACCACCGAAGGCAGCATGAGCAGGGTAGATATGATAACAGTTGGTCCATACACGACCCGCCTGAATCGCACGACCCGCACGGTAAGAGGTATGCGCTGAACGTGACCAGACACCGGCACCTAGACCATAAATAGTGTCGTTGGCAATGCGGATTGCATCATCAAAATCTTTAAAGGTGGTGACAGCAAGTACCGGTCCAAAAATCTCTTCCTGGAAGGTTTTCATGTCATTGGTACCTTTGAAAATAGTCGGCTCAATATAAAAACCTTGACCAACCTCATGGCGTTCTGCACCACCGGTTAAGATTTCGGCACCTTCTTCACGACCAGTTGCAATACAGCCCAGAATTTTATCTTGCTGTTCCTGAGAGGCCTGCGCACCAATCATGGTTTCGGTATCTAGCGGGTGACCGGTTTTAATACGTTTTACTCGTTCGATTGCTCGTTCCAGGAATTTGTCCGCAATACTTTCCTGAACCAGGGCACGTGATGGACAGGTACAAATTTCTCCCTGATTCAGGGCAAACATGGTAAAGCCTTCAAGGGCTTTGTCTAAATAGTCATCTTCCTGATCCATAATGTCTTCAAAGAAGAGGTTTGGAGATTTACCGCCCAGCTCCAGCGTAACTGGAATAATATTTTCGGTCGCATATTGCATAATCATCTGGCCAACCCCTGTTGAACCAGTAAATGCAATTTTGGAAATACGCGGGTTGGTTGCAAGCGGGCGACCCACTTCTACACCATAACCGTTGACTATGTTAAGTACACCTTCAGGTAACAGGTCTTGGATCAATTCAACCAGAACCAGAATGCTGGCAGGGGTTTGTTCGGCAGGTTTCAATACAATACAGTTACCCGCCGCCAACGCCGGCGCCAGTTTCCATGTGGCCATTAAAATCGGGAAGTTCCACGGGATAATCTGTCCAACGACCCCTAAAGGCTCATGGAAGTGGTAAGCGATAGTATCTTCATCAATCTCTGAAATACCGCCTTCTTGAGCACGGATACAGCTGGCAAAATAGCGGAAATGGTCAACGGCCAAAGGAATATCGGCAGCCAGTGTTTCGCGAATCGGTTTACCGTTATCCCAGGTTTCAGCCACAGCCAAAAGCTCTAAATTGGCTTCTAACCGGTCAGCAATTTTTAATAAAATGTTAGAGCGAGTTGTTGGAGAAGAGCGGCCCCATTGATCTTTGGCCTTATGTGCCGCATCCAGTGCAAGCTCAATATCTTCAGCGCTTGAACGTGGAATTTTGGTAAATACCTTACCATCTACTGGAGAAATGTTATCAAAGTATTGACCTTTTACAGGTGGTACCCATTGTCCGCCAATGAAGTTCTCATATTGGGCTTTAAACTGAACTTTTGAACCGGGTTGATTAGGATCGACATAACGCATATAGGTGTTCCTTGACTTATTTTAGTGTTGTAAAAATCTGTAATTACAGTTTTGGTATCAGGGACTCTGGTACACTATTCGACTTAGCATACATGGAATAAGGTTGGAGAAAGGTTGGAGACAAGAAGGTTTACAATTTTTTCACTTGATCTTAAAAGATAGTTATATAGTCATTACAGTGGATGTAAATCATGGCTTTTTTTGTGAGAGTATGGAATGGAGATAAAGCAAGATCTGAGCCAGAGACGACAGAAAATCGAACAGTTTAGAGCGAGTAGTAGTTGGTCGGCATTACATGCAGAGCAACTGGGGCAAAGTATTGCCAGCTCCTGGCAGCGCTCATCTTCTGCTGCAATACCAAAAGATCGTTCTGCGGCGCCTTTAATCCATTTGCAAAAAGAAACTTACTCTTCCACTTTGGCAAATGCCTTGCAATATTGTGCGCAGGATTTAAAGCATATTGCTGAACAGTCTTCCATGGTACTGGCAGTTGCAGATATGGGCAGTACCATCATTTGGTCAGCCTCTAGCCCGCAAATGAAAAGTGCCGCCGAAAGTGTACATTTTATCGAAGGTGGGCAATGGCGTGAAGAACTGGTGGGGACAAATGCTTTAGCACTGTCATTAAAAACTCAGCAATCGAGCTGTGTGTTTTCCAATGAACATTATATGTCGTCTATCCACGACTGGGTTTGTTATGCTGCTCCGATTGTTGATCCGCATTCACAACAGCTTTTGGGGGTAATCGACCTTTCGACCACCTGGCAACAGCATAATAGTCTGGGACTGCTGGCTGCGGAACGCTGTGCTTCCATTATTCAGTCTGCTTTACTGGAACATCAAAAGCAGCAACTCTATATTCGTGCTTTTTCTGTGCCGCAAGTACTGTTCAATGGTAAGGTTTTGGTGCTGACTCCACGCCAGATTGAAATCCTGACCATTCTGGCTTTATGTCCACAAGGTCTAAGTCTGGACAGTCTGCACCAGGCTTTATATGGTGAGCGTAAAGTCAGTATGGGCACATTAAAGGCGGAAATGTCACAATTACGTGATGTGCTTGGGGGAATGCTGGGTTCAAGGCCGTACCGTTTATTGGCCCATGTCGAGGCTGACTTTTTGCTGACAGAGCAGGCTTTAGATGCAGGGTATATCGATTCTGCCTTAAAACTGTGTAGCGGGGTGTTTTTGGCTAAAACAGAAAGTCCTTTTTTATGTGCATGGCGCGATTGTCTGGAATCTCGCTTAAGTGATGCCATTTTTAAAGCCAATGAAACCGATGTATTACTGAAACATGTAGCGCGCTTCCCCGAGGCGATTGATGCTGTCGAACGTTTGATTGAGCTGATGCCGAAAACGAATCCCGTATATCAAACCCTATTAAAATATAAAGATAGTTAAGACGGCGATAGGCTGAATTGATCAAGCTTTGCATTTGCATACACGGCCGATCATTAAAGTTTTTTAAATGGCTGGTTTATCTTCTGAATCTTATGGATCAGGTTGCTATAGTGCCTTGAGGGCGCCGTCGGACAGTCTTATATTCATTTATTAAGACTTTCTCCCTTATCCTGCTGACGAACCAGAATTCCCCCCAATTGTAAGAGTAAAAAAAAGCAACTACCGTCTAACCTATTTTCTAAAAAATACGTTAAACAGCAGTTGCTAAAAATGTAAGCCAATAACTAAATGGGAGAGAGGGCTTACATTGAGGATTACATTGCAGCTTTAAAAATTTCTACCACTTGCGCATGGGTTGCTTTACGTGGATTGGTCAGCATACAGGCATCTTTTTGCGCATTTTCAGCCATAATTGCCAGATCAGCTTCCTTCACAGATAATTCAGCTAGACCAGTTGGAATACCAATTGAAGCTGAAAGTTGACGAATCGCATCGATCGCTTCATAAGCGGCTTCATTGACGGTCAAGCCTTCAATATTCACGCCCATTAACTGTGCAATTTTGGCATAACGGTCAGGGCAGGCAATCAGGTTAAATTCACATACATGTGGAAGTAAGATTGCATTACATACGCCATGCGGCAAGTTATAGAAACCGCCAAGCTGATGTGCCATCGCATGTACATAACCTAGCGAAGCGTTGTTAAAAGCCATTCCTGCCAGATATTGTGCATAGCTCATAGCATCACGCGCTTCCAGGTTTTCACCATTGGCAACCGCAGGGCTGAGCCATTGGCTAATCATGCTGATAGCTTTTTCTGCACAGGCGTCGGTAATAGGGTTGGCGTCAGTAGAAACATACGCTTCAACTGCATGAGTCAAGGCATCCATTCCGGTAGCAGCAGTTAAGCTGGCCGGTTTGGCAATCATCAGCTTCGGGTCATCAATCGCAATTAGCGGAGTACAGCGCCAATCGACAATAGCCATTTTCACATGAGTCTCTGTATTGGTAATAATACAGAAACGTGTCATTTCAGAGGCAGTACCGGCTGTAGTATTGATCGCAATCAGCGGTGTCATATGCACTGTGCTTTTATCAATACCCTCATAATCACGGATATGGCCGCCGCCCGCAGTCACCAGCCCGATACCTTTGGCACAGTCATGTGATGAACCGCCACCTAAAGACACAATAAAATCACAAGCATTCTCGTGATAGGCTTGCACCCCTTTATGTACGTTAATATCAGTAGGGTTCGGTTCTGCACCCGGGAAAATATGACAGTCGACGTTAGCTTCTTTTAAATAAGCAGCAATCGTATCGGCAACACCAAATTTAAACAGACCGGCATCTGTCACAATCAGGGCTTTCTTTGCGCCTAAATTTTGTGCTCTGCTTCCTACTTCTTTGGCACAGCCAGGACCAAAAAGTGAAACACAGGGAATGTAAAAACCATTGGTTTTATCTGCAAGATTTTTAAAAGCCATGGGGCAACTCCTTTTACCATTATTCAATTGTTGACATTTTTCATCGTCGATGAAGTATGCAGTCAAGTCCGGAAGAATCCCACCTACCAAACACCTACCATTTTAATAACATGTTGATTTTTATCTAAAATCTGAATGGGATTTAGCCGTTCCCTTACATCGAGGACCTTACGATTTAACAATAGATGTATAGAGTAGAAGGAGGACAGGACATGTCTCACTCTTATTCGAGCGATTTTGATAAAGGCAACAAGATGAGTATCCTGATATTTTTTAACTTAAAGATGAGCTATATTCATTTTTGGTGATTTTGTGAGTGAGACAAGATCTTTAGGAACACTACTCAGAAACAGAATATAAATATTCTAAAGAGACATGTTTAAGTCCGATACAGCATTCAATTTAGAGCTATAAAAATTCATTTCTCTAAACCGGTTTTTAAACTTTCCTTTAACTTTATTTGACATTAGCTATTGTATTTTATCATTTTTATATATTTATTAAGCTGAAAAATAAACAAATTTATCTAGACCTGTTTATTCATGATACGATTCAAGTATAAATTACCTTATCAAGAAATTCAGATTTATCTTAGAAATTAGGGCACCGGATCATCATTAATAAAGAGTTTGCATGTTCGATTAAAAGCATTCGTTTTGATGAAAATTATCATCCTTCAGACAGTACGCGTCTTACCACTAACTTTGCAAATCTGGCAAGAGGAGAGAGTCGTCAGGAGAACCTGCGTAAAACCCTGGCGATGATCAACAATCGTTTCAATGACTTGGCTCATTGGGATAATCCTCAGGCAGATCGTTATTCAGTTGAAGTTGAAATCATTTCTGCGGATATGGATATTGAAGGCAAGGGGAAGGCGTTCCCAGTCATTGAAATGTTGAAGACGACCATTATTGATCATCACAAGAACCAGCGCATTGATGGCATGGTTGGAAACAGCTTTTCCTCTTATGTACGGGATTATGACTTTAGCGTATTGCTATTAGAACATAGCAAGAAGCAGTCGACACGCAGTACTCCAGATCATTTTGGCGAATTACATGGCAAGCTGTTTAAATATTTGGTCAACTCTGAGGCCTATAAAGCAAAGTTTAATAAAGCACCGGTGATATGTCTCAGTGTCTCAAGTAGCAAGACCTATCAGCGGACTGAAAACCAGCATCCTGTATTAGGTGTGGAATACCAGCAAGATGAATATTCATTAACCGATGAATATTTCAAAAAAATGGGCTTAGAGGTTCGCTACTTTATGCCATCCAACAGCGTGGCGCCTTTGGCTTTTTATTTTAGTGGAGATTTACTGAGTGATTACACGAATCTGGAGTTGATTAGTGCCATTAGTACAATGGAAACCTTCCAGAAAATTTACCGACCTGAAATTTACAATGCCAATTCTGTGGCAGGGAAATGTTATCAGCCAAGTTTGAAATATCAGGATTATTCACTCACGCAGATTGTCTATGACCGCGAGGAGCGTAGCCAGTTAGCGCTGAAGCAGGGCCGATTTACGGAAGAGCAGTTCATCAAGCCTTATCAGAATATCCTTGAACAATGGGCAAAAAGCTACTCGGCTTAAAACCACTCACTACTTGATTCACTAAACGATAAAAGAAGATTGATGATGAAACGTCTATTACCGACCTCAACGGCTGGCAGTTTGCCAAAACCTTCCTGGCTGGCAGAACCGGAAAAACTCTGGTCACCGTGGAAACTACAGGAAGATCAACTGATTGAAGGCAAACAAGATGCCTTACGTTTATCATTACTAGAACAAGTCCATGCAGGTCTTGATATTGTGAGCGATGGTGAACAAACTCGCCAACATTTTGTCACTACCTTTATCGAACACCTCGACGGCGTTGACTTTGAAAAGCGTGAGACAGTCCGAATCCGTAATCGCTATGATGCAAGTGTACCTTCAGTGGTAGGAGCAGTATCTCGTCAAAAACCGGTTTTTGTGGAAGATGCTAAATTTTTACGCTCTCTGACCAGTCGGCCAATTAAATGGGCATTGCCTGGGCCAATGACCATGATTGACACCCTCTATGATGGTCACTACAAAAGCCGTGAAAAACTTGCCTGGGAATTTGCCAAAATTCTTAATCAGGAAGCAAGAGAATTAGAAGCTGCCGGTGTTGATATTATCCAGTTTGATGAACCGGCATTTAACGTGTTTTTTGATGAAGTGAATGATTGGGGCGTTGCTACCCTGGAAAGAGCCCTTGAAGGCCTGAAGTGTGAAACCGCCGTACACATTTGCTATGGCTATGGTATTAAAGCCAATACCGACTGGAAAAAGACTTTAGGCTCAGAATGGCGACAATACGAGGCAGTCTTTCCCAAACTGCAAAAATCCAAGATCGATATCGTGTCTTTAGAATGTCAGAATTCTCATGTTCCGATGGATCTGATTGAGCTGATTCGCGGAAAAAAGGTGATGATTGGTGCAATTGATGTAGCAACCAATAGAATTGAAACTCCAGAAGAAGTTGCTGAGACCTTATGTAAAGCACTTCATTTTGTTGATGCTGACAAGCTTTATCCTTCAACCAACTGTGGTATGGCGCCGTTGTCTCGCCAAGTCGCAATAGGCAAGTTGAATGCTTTAAATGCTGGTGCGGAAATTGTTCGTAAAGAGCTAACAGCTTAGTTCTTATTGATTACATGATGCGTCAAGAAAGATCTAATTCGGTTTGATCAGGTATTTCTGGTCAGACCGATAAGCGCAATCCAGATGAAATAGCATGTTAACCCAAATACATTCAGCTGATCTGCCGACGCCGTGGTATCAAAAAAGCTCTATCTTAAGAAAAACGCCGATTTAATTTTGGAACAAGTGATGATTGACTCAACTGACTTTAGAAATGCCATGTCTCTGTTAACAAGTGCGGTTAATATTGTGACTACAGCAGGAGCATCTGGTTCTCATGGATTTACTGCATCTGCGGTATGTAGTGTCACGGATACACCACCAAGCTTGCTGGTCTGCATGAATAAAGCCTCTAGGTCTCATGCACACTTTATAGAAAATAAAATTTTAACTGTGAATGTGTTGGGCGCACAACATAAGCATATTTCCAAGGTCTTTTCATCCAAAATGAGTTCAGAAGAACGGTTTAAACATGGAACCTGGCTGGAATTAGAAACGGGTGCACCTGTTTTGGAAGATGCTCTGGTTAGTTTTGATTGTGAAATCGATCAGATTCAAGAAGTTGGAACGCATACTATTTTCATGTGTCGTATTGTCGCGATTCAACAAAGTCAAAATGATCAAAGCTTGGTTTATTTCAATCGTGCTTATCATCATGTCGGTGGGGAGGTAGTTGCTTAAATGGTGAGGTTTTTAGAATGTACAAGCGCACTAAACTTTAGTGTAACGTATATATTATGTCACTTGGAATACTCAGCAACGTGAATATAGAGTTGCAGATTCACGTGGCTGAGCTGTGGCAACAAATAATGTTGTGTAGCATATCTCGGATATTCTATTTAATTCATGCTGACCTAAAAGTTTAGTTCACCAGGAAAGTTAAAATTTATATTTAGCTACTCAGGAGATGGAATTTACAAAATTAAGTTTTAGTCTATCAACCTAAAAAAATTAGGGCATAGTATAGGTCTTCACTATATCCAACTATGCTGTAACGATAGCATTTACTACCGATAAACCTAAATTACTCCTACTTGTCTTTATCGAATCTAAATCAGATTTGAAAAATAATTACGCTGGGTGCTGTCCTGCGGTAATAACTCTAATAAGCGCTGTACTGCATCAATTCGATCATATGTTTGCCCAATAATTCGTAATAACTGATCAATATCTTTTATTTGATAGATCAACTGGCTTAAACGGGCATCAAAACAATGTCGCCAAGTACTTAGTAAAGGGCTTTCTGATTTAGATAAAAAGCTACCTTTATATAGCGAGAATGTGCTGGCAATAAGATTTGCATTTAATGATTGTTCAGCACGTAAAAAATCACATTGGACTTCACAGGTAAGCCTATAAATACGAGCCTCGATTGAATGAGGTAATAGGCTACGAAGTTGTGAAAGCTCAGCCTTTAGGGTTTTTAGGCTGACATTACGCTCACCATAAAGGGCAGAGTGTAACTCTTCTAAACCAATACCATAGGGATGCAAAGCTAAAATGCAAAGTATTTCAATTTGACGGTGACTCAAACTCAATGTTTGCCCATTAAATTGAACCCAAGGCGAGCCTAGCGCCTTAATGTATAAAAAATTTTGCTGCTCAAATTTTATGGCTCGTTGTATTAAATCTGCACAGCGTTCAACTGCAAGCAGTCCCAAAGGAGTATGTTTTTTATATTTTGTGGAAAGGTTAATAATCCCATGAAATTGCCCTGATGTCGGATCCCAGATCGGTGCAGCATAACAGACCCAATCACGAACACTGCCCATTTGGTTCTCATGAGAATAGACACAACTTGATATCTGGCTATTTAAAGTCATACCTATCGCATTGATCCCAACAGCCTGTGTAGACCAATGCCCACCCTCAATAAAATGAGCCTGTTCAGCAGAAGAAAGCATTGCCGAACTACTCCATGTCCATAAGAGGGTACCTTGATGATCTGTAAGACCAATAGCCATATCTGAATCATTAGCTATTTTGAGTAAGTCAGCATAATTATGCTGGATAGAGCGGCGAAATAAAGAAGTTCTATCTTCTGGAGGTAAGGCCAAAACAGGGGCGGCATGCACAGTATGCTGATTGATTAAATGGGTTGTTTGCAGCTTTTTTGCAGGTGTTGTATTGCACAGATTCATATCATATTCCCTTATGATCAGACTGTAATATTTTTAAATACTAGAAAAGAGTTTTGAAGTTTATAGTCAATTATGCTATTTCCTCTTGCTTACATTTAAAATGGTTTTATCTTTGCTTTGTTAAATCCTATCTTTTGGTTTTACCAGCTCCTTGCGCTACTTTAAAAGTGTTCTTATGGGCTGAAAATGACTATTTCCATCTCAAATGTTAATAAACGTAAACAGGATAAAAAGTCATTCACGCATGTAAGGAGTAGGTACAGCCTCACCATGATATTGACGATCAGCAAAATAACTCGACCGAACCAATGGTGCACTCCAAATATTCTTAAACTTTAAGTGTTCTCCATGAGTTTGATACCGTTTAAACTCTTGCAATGTAACAAAACGATGAATTGGTGCATGTGATTTGGATGGCTGTAAGTATTGGCCAATTGTGACATAGTCAATTTGATAATCTTTCAAATCATTTAATAACACAATAACCTCAGCTTCAACTTCTCCCAAACCGACCATCAAACCACATTTGGTTGGGATATCAGGGCAGTAGTGTTTAAATTTCTTAAGTAAATCCAATGAATGCTGATAGTTAGAGCCTGGCCGCATGGCTTTATACAAACGTGGAACAGTTTCAATATTATGATTAAAAACATCGGGTGGATTTTGACTCAGAATCTTCAGGGCAATATCTGCACGACCACGAAAATCAGGCACTAAAATTTCAATTAAAGTCTCTGGACTGGTTTGACGAATTTCTCGAATGCAATCGGCAAAATGCTGTGCGCCACCATCTTTTAAGTCGTCCCGATCAACCGAAGTAATCACGACATACTTTAAGTTTAAATTCTTTACCGTTTCAGCCAAATGCTTTGGCTCATTAATATCTAAAGCATGAGGACGACCATGAGCGACATCACAAAATGGGCAGCGCCGAGTACAGATATCTCCCATAATCATGAAGGTTGCGGTCCCACTGCCAAAACATTGCGGCAAGTTAGGACAAGCCGCTTCTTCGCAAACCGTATGTAGTTTTTGTTGCCTTAATAAATCCTTAATGATTTGGACTTCCTCAGGTTGACTAATTTTAGCCCGAATCCATTCTGGCTTCTTCGGTGTCGTTTTCGTTGGAATAACTTTAATTGGAATACGCGCCATTTTTTCAGCGCCCCGCAGCTTCTTTCCAGTTAATCTGGTGTTATTTAAATCCATTTCAAA
Source organism: Acinetobacter sp. S4400-12 (assembly GCF_024129495.1). Lineage (NCBI taxonomy): Bacteria > Pseudomonadati > Pseudomonadota > Gammaproteobacteria > Moraxellales > Moraxellaceae > Acinetobacter > Acinetobacter sp. S4400-12. Next base: position 18,386 of record NZ_JAMXYB010000039.1, read on the forward strand.
CACTCCATCGTTTAAAATAATTAATATAAATTCTGATATTAAATAAGCTGTTTTAAAAGCATTAATAATATTAAAACAGGGCAAAAAACTTATCATACAAAACAAAGGTTGGCTAAAGGTTTGTTTTTATATGTAATTGAACAATATTGAAAATTTACAATTTTTTTTAGATTTATAAGCTCATGTTTTTAATATCTATCTTATCTTTTTATGCATTATATTTTTTTAGTCTAATATGAAATTTAATAAAAATATTCTTATATAAATATACGATTTAAAAATCCAATTATTCAATTTTGGATTTTCTTTTAAGCGTAGGGAATAAGGAATAAATATATGCAATTAACGGAAGAGCAATTGCTGGCAGCATACAAAAGAATGCGCGACATTCGTGAATTTGAGGACCGACTTCACGATGAAAATAATACAGGTGATATTCCAGGATTCATCCACTTATATAGCGGTGAGGAAGCGGTGGCAGTAGGAATCTGTGAAAATTTAACAGATAAGGACTTCATTACCTCAACACATCGTGGTCACGGACATTGTATTGCTAAAGGCTGTGACATTCACGCCATGATGCTAGAAATATTCGGTAAAGATGATGGTCTGTGTCGTGGTAAAGGCGGCTCAATGCACATTGCGGACTTAGATAAAGGCATGCTTGGTGCAAACGGTATTGTCGGTGGTGGCCCACCTTTAGCAATTGGTGCAGCTCTAAGTGCCAAAACCCTCAAGAATGGTGGTATTGGTCTATCGTTTACGGGGGATGGCGGATCAAATCAGGGCTTAACTTTTGAAGCAATTAATATGGCTGTGGTGTTAAAGCTTCCTGTCATCTTTGTTTTTGAAAATAACGGCTTTGGTGAAGGTACTGCACACGACTATGCCGTAGGCAGTAAAGACATTGCAGGTCGAGCGGCAGGTTTTGGCTTACCTGCTGAAAAGGTAGATGGAACAGACTTTTTTGCTGTGTATGAGGTTGCACAAAAGGCAATTGAACGTGCCCGCCGTGGTGAAGGTCCGAGTGTAATTGAAACGATAACCAACCGTTTTTATGGACATTTTGAAGGTGATCCAGGGCTTATCCGCTCCAAAGAAGAACTGGATTATGTCAAAGAATATAAAGACCCATTGAAAATATTTCGTGAAAAAGTCAAAGGTAAAATTGACGAAACTAAACTGGACGCGATTGATGCCCAGTCTAAAGCCAATGTAGACGACGCCGTGGCAAAAGCACGCGCAGCTATGTATCCAGAAGTCTCTCAGTTGCTTACTGATGTTTACGTCTCTTACTAAAGGAATAGTAGAAAAATGCCAAATAAAAGTTATCGAAATGCGATTAAAGAGGCAATTGAATTAGAAATGCGCCGAGACCCAAGTGTTATTGTGGTCGGTGAAGATGTTCGTGGTGGGCATGGTGGCAAAAATACCGATGACAATAAACTGGAAGGTTTTGGCGGTGTACTGGGTGTAACCAAAGGTTTATGGACTGAATTTGGTTCTGAAAGAGTCATTGATACTCCGATTACAGAATCGGCGATTATTGGTATGGCGGCAGGTGCTGCTGCAACGGGTTTAAGACCTGTGGCAGATTTAATGTTTATGGATTTTTATGGCGTATGTTATGACATGCTGTATAACCAAGCGGCTAAATTCCGCTACATGTTTGGTGGCAAAGCCAAAGCACCACTCGTCGTACGTGGCATGATCGGTGCAGGTTTTTCCGCTGCAGCACAACATTCTCAGTCGCCATATAACGTGTTTGCCTCAGTGCCGGGTTTAAAGGTGGTGGTACCTTCTAGTGCCTATGATGTGAAAGGGTTATTGATTCAAGCCATTCGAGATGATGACCCAGTGGTCTTTTGTGAACACAAGTTATTGTATGACCTTAAGGGCGAAGTACCAGATGAGGCCTACACTATTCCTTTTGGCGTTGCGAATTACACCCGTGAAGGCACTGATATTACCATTATTGCCTTAAGCCTGATGGTGCATCGCGCCAATGAAGTTGCTGACAAGCTGGCAAAAGAAGGTATTTCGGTTGAAGTGGTTGACCCTCGAACTATTTCTCCGTTAGACGAAGATGGTATTTTAGAGTCAGTGGCTTCCACAGGTCGCGTAGTGATTGTAGATGAATCGGCGGCGCGTTGCGGTTTCGGACATGATGTGGCTGCACTCATTGCACAGAAAGGCTTTCATTATCTTAAAGCACCAATCGAGTTAGTCACTCCACCACACTCACCCGTACCATTTTCACCAGTACTAGAAAAAGAATGGCTACCAAGTGTAGAACGCATCGAACAGGCTGTACGGAAGACGTTGGAGGCTTAGGATGAGCGAAATTAAAACCTTAGAAATCCCAAAATGGGGTTTGTCCATGGAAGAGGGCACGATTGCCCAATGGCTGATTCAGGAAGGTACTCAATTTAGTAAAGGACAGGAAATTTGTGAAATTGAAACCACAAAAATCGTCAATGTTCTGGAAGCACCTTTCGATGGCTTGCTACGAAAAATTATTGCTAAAGATGGTGACACACTTATCGTAGGTGGAGTCATTGCAATTTGTGCAGATGCAGAAGTTTCCGATGCAGAAGTTGAAGAGTTTGCACAGTCTTTAGGCGGAATACCAGCTGTAACAGAAAACAAAGCTGTAGAAACGGTTCCTGAAAAAGTAGCTGTAGCTCAAGTTGAAACCAAAGTACAAGCTGCTCCTAAACAGAACAGTGTTGGTAATGGATCAAAGATTGTCGCTCAGGGTGGATATATAATTCCTGCTGCGTTACAGGGCTATCAGCAAAGCGATGATATTTTTGCAACGCCACATGCCTTGAAATTGGCTGAAAAACATAATGTAAACCTCGCTCAGATTGCTGGTTCTGGACGTGAAGGGCGTATTAGTGTTCAAGATATTCAGGCCGCAGTCCAAGCCGCTGGCGGGGCTTGGCCAGATGTACGTCATCAGGCCAGTACGAAAGCCGCCAAATCTAAAGCAGATGACAGTCAGGTTCTAGCGACCCCTGTTGCCCGCCGTTTAGCCAAACAATGGGGTATTAATTTGCATGACTGTCGTGCATCTGGTTCACGTGGACGAGTTTGTAAAGAAGATGTTGAAGCAGTTTATCAGCGGGAAAATCCTGTACAAGCTCAACATGCTGATCATGCTGATCCAGCAGAGCCAGCGAAAATCACTACCGTTGCTATGAATGGTATGCGCAAAGCAATCGCTTCACGACTACAAGCGGCAAAACGCAATGCACCACATTTTCGCTTAACAATAGACTTAAATGTTGAGTCGGTTCAGGCTTTGCGTCAGCAAATTAACAGTACCGTACCACAAGTAAAGCTGTCTATTAATGATATGCTGATTAAAGCTGCCGCCGCCGCGCTGATCAAAGTTCCACAGGTCAACGTGCAATTTGATGAAGAAAATCAGCAGATCTTACAGTTTGAACAGGCTGATATTTCGATTGCCGTGGCTATCGAAAACGGACTGATCACGCCAATTATTAAAGCAGCAAACCTTAAATCTTTGGCGCAAATTTCCAACGATATGCGTGATCTGGCGACACGTGCCAAGACTGGAAAATTAGCACCTGATGAATTTCAAGGTGGCAGTTTCAGTATTTCCAATTTAGGAATGCTGGGTATTCAACAGTTTGATGCCATTATTAACCCACCTCAAGGTGCAATTCTGGCCCTCGGTGCAGCCGAAAAACGTGCTATCGTCGAAAATGATGAGATTGTTGCTCGTGAAATGGTGACAGCAACATTGTCATGTGATCATCGTATTATTGATGGTGCATTGGGTGCTCAATTCCTATCGGTGTTTAAGCAGTTTGTCGAAAATCCTGCATTAATTTTGGTGTAGGAGGAAAAGGCATGTCAGATACACAGTTTGATCTTGTGGTTATTGGTGCTGGTCCTGGAGGGTATGTCGCTGCGATTCGTGCAGCACAACTGGGATTGAAAACTGCAGTCGTTGAAAAACAACATTTAGGAGGGGTGTGTCTTAACTGGGGATGCATTCCAACCAAGGCATTATTAAGCGGGGCTGCGCTTGCCCAGCAGTTTAAATCCGCAGAGCATTTCGGCTTTACTCTTAACGCTGTTGATTTTGACATTCAAAAATTGGTCCATCATAGCAGACAGGTTTCTGAACAACTGGTACAAGGTATTGGTCAATTATTGAAAAAGAATCAAATTACTGTTTTCAATGCGACAGCCCAGTTTATTGCCAAAGAACAATTACTACTTACAGATGTAAATGGTCAGAAACAGCAGATTTCTGCACCACATATTATTGTAGCAACAGGTGCACGTGCAGCTAATCTGCCTCATATTCCTGTAGATGGTGATCAAATCTGGAGTTATAAAGAAGCTTTAGTTCCAGAACAATTACCAAAGTCTTTACTGGTCATTGGTTCGGGTGCTATAGGCAGTGAGTTCGCAAGCCTATACCAAGACTTAGGCTGCCAAGTCACCTTGGTTGATATTGCAAAACAGATTCTACCTAGCGAAGATATTGAAGTTGCGAAGTATGTACAAAAGCAATTTGAACAGCAGGGGATACAGGTTTTAACCGAAGCGACTGTAAAGAAAATAGAAACAGATCATGCTCAAGTACATTGCCATATTGAAACTGCCACAGGTGTGCAAATCATTAGCGTTGAAAAGGTACTTTCGGCTACTGGAGTAAAACCGAATGCTGAAAATCTTGGCCTAGAAGCTTTGGGGATTGAATTTGAGAATGGCTTTATTAAAGTCGACTCATGGTGTAAAACCAATGTTGTGGGCGTTTATGCAATTGGCGATGTCGCTGGTGCACCGTGTTTGGCACACAAAGCCAGTCATGAAGCCATTCTTTGTGTAGAGAAAATTGCAGGCCTAAGTCATGTACATGCTTTAGATCGTACACAAATTCCAGGCTGTATCTTTACCCATCCTCAAGTGGCCAGTATTGGTTTAACAGAACAGAAAGCGAAAGCTGCAGGCTTGAGTATCAATGTTGGTAAGTTTCCTTTGCAAGCCAATGGTAAGGCATTGGCTTTAGGCGATAGTGCAGGATTTGTTAAAACCATTTTTAGTCAGGAAACGGGTGAGTTATTAGGTGCTCACATGGTCGGACATGAAGTCACCGAACATATTCAAGGTTTTGCCATCGCAAAATACCTAGAAGCTACAGATGAAAGCTTAGCACAGGTCATTTTCCCTCATCCGACTTTGTCTGAGGCGATGCATGAGTCGGTATTATCGGCGATGCAACGTGCAATCCATATTTAAGGAGTCGCAAGATTCTTAGGAGGTGAACCTAGAATTATTAGTTAATTCCTATAAAGCGAACTATAAAAACTCTCCAAGGAGGGTTTTATTTCATAGTTCGCTTTACTTTTTGGCGACTTCATTTTTAGCTTTAATTTCTGCTGAAAATTTCAAAATTAACTTTTATAGATAGTTGCGTAGGCCACAGTCTTAGACACCCAATTTAACATAAAATTACGTTATGCGACATTCGATATGAGCGACATTTTATCTTCATTAAGTGCTTCGCTGGAGAGAATGGCTTTATAAAGA
>NZ_JAMXYB010000040.1:0-21327 GCF_024129495.1 Acinetobacter sp. S4400-12
TTTAATTTAATTTCAGAAAAATATATTTATGCAGGAAAAAGTGTAGAGATTGATGATAATTTAAATATAAAATATTTTGAAGGAAATAATAAAAAAGAATTCTCATTCTGATAGTAATTGAAATAAAAAGCCGACTTTCATCGGCTTTTCATTTTTACCCTTCCAACACCTCTTCCAGCAACTCCTCACTCGGTGCAAAGTAATAGGCGCCATCCAGAGGTGTTACGAAATGCAGTAGACGGTCATGGATTCCATCGCCAGACGTACCGAACATGCGCTCTAACATGGCATCAGTAATAGTTAATATTTTGGAATGATAAATCCATTTATGTGCAGTTAACGGTAGAAGAGCTAAAAAGACATATATCAAAACCATTTAAAATTATTTTACCTAAAAATTTTAAAGGAATTTAGAGAAATGAATAAGTGTTTAAATGTATTATTAATGATTTCTATGTTAAGTTTTTTAAATATTACTTATGCTGAAAAAAAATTATTAAATTGTAATTTAATTAATGTTAATGAAAGCCTTCAGTGTGTTTTAAAAGAAAACAAAAATCTTTTATATCAATTAGATGGTTTAAATAATAAGAAGAAAGATGACTATAGAAACTGGAAAAGTAGAATTAAAAATAACTGTGAAAATAAGATTAGATATTCTATGGGAGAAGGAACGGCTTTAGAAAAAGAACAATGTTTAAGAGATGAATATATTATAAGAATAAAAAATATTTCTGTAAATTTTCATAAGAACAATAATATTGAAAAAAATGATGATGGATTTCCTGTTACGTCTCTTCCATATAACTCAGAGGATCATTTAAAATGTATTTTAGAAAATAATAAAAATAGTTGTAGTAAGGTTAAATTAATTAATATTATAGAATTATCCAAAGTTTATAACTTTTTAGATGATAGTTTTGGTGCGTCTGTAGTATTACCTAAATCAAATAATGGATTGTTGATAATAGTTTCACCATTTTCCGAAGAAAGTGGAGAAAAATTTATTAACTTGGCTTTAGTAAATAGTCTAGGCGTAGTGAAAAATATTACTTTAAATGCTTCAAAAAATATTATTATTATTAATAATAATCATGAGGTGTTTTTTTACAAGGAGAATAATAAGTCTAAAGTTTTATTAAAATAAAGAAAATATTTAACCCGAATCCTGGTTATATGAATGATCTTCTAGCAGAATACCCCACGACCTACAAGGATTGAGCCTAGAAGTCCTGTACTAAACAGCGAATCCAAGAAATATCAAAAACTCCCCAAGTGTTCCATTTTCCACTCGTCATACGCCTCGATGGGATACCTAGATGCTTCATCTCTAACGTAGCCCGATTGGAGAAGTGGAGTGCTTGAAAATGGCTATAGGGAGGAAACTAGTTTGGATTATAGTTACTTATTCTTGATTTTAGACCACAAGACTATTGAATTGATGGACCACAAGATGAACCAAGAAAAGAATGCACTGGAAAACTATAGATAATAAAAAACCCCATAAATCTAAGACTTACGAGGTTTAATAATGGTGCCGGCACACGGATTCGAACTGTGGACCTACTGATTACAAGTCAGTTGCTCTACCAACTGAGCTATGCCGGCGATGTGGAGTGCATTCTACAGATTTTTTGGGTGGGTGCAAGCCAAAAAATAACCGGTTAATCTTTCAAAAAAGCGATGTGGAGTTGAGAGTAATCTGCAAGATAAGCGGTCATCATACTTTAAGCGGCAAATCGCCCATTTTTTATTATGGGCGAAGCTGAAATGAACTGGAAATAGATCACGGGGTGTAGCTAAAAAACTATTTATGTTTCAGGATTTGGGCGAGATCTTGTGCGCATTCCTCTAAAGTAAAGGCCATATCGAACTGCATTTGAGGTTTGAGTTCTTGAGCGAGGCTTCTCCACTGTTCGATAAGTTTGAGGGCTTTTTGAATTTTATGTTTGTTAATATCCTTGGCGATAGTCGGGGTATAACCACCACGTTTTGCATTTTTGATTTGTTTTATATAGTTTGCGCTGTTATTCATGTTCGCTCTCCGAATAGCAGTGTATCTACTTTTAACTTTGAGTTGAAATGGTGTACTTCGATCTAAGGTCTTTTTATTCTGGTCTTAGTTTTTCTCTCCTTTTTTAAATATCCTGAACGAACCATAACATAGCTTTAATGACAATAAAATGAAGCGATTATTGTGCCAATTTTTGATGGGTTAATATAAATAAATTAAAGCAGAACACAATATTAAAGAAACGCAGGGTTTTTTTCGATAGTCGCTCTGAGCAGCTATGAACTTCTGGAAAGGGAGAGTGTGTAAGGAGAATGATGATAAAAATAATACGATTTTTTATTTTTAAGACAAAAAAATCCGAATCATGTGATTCGGATTTTAAAATTCTGGCGGTGAGAGAGGGATTCGAACCCTCGATACGCTATTAACGTATACACACTTTCCAGGCGTGCTCCTTCAGCCACTCGGACACCTCACCATGGCCGAGGATAATATCGAAAAAAAGCGCTGCTGCCAAGCTGAAACAATTGATTTGCAGAAAAACTTTTAACGTAATGCTATGATTTGCAAAAATGCTTGTTTAAAACGAAGACAATATATGCAAAGTACAGCAGAAAAAGCAGCTCTTCCCGTGATTACGCTGGCTGCACTTGGGGTCGTTTTTGGAGATATTGGTACCAGCCCTCTATACGCACTGCGCCAATGTTTCCTCACAGCACATCTTGCGATCAGTGAAGCCTCTGTGCTTGGCATTCTGTCCCTGATTTTCTGGTGCATGATGCTGACCATCAGCTTTAAATATGTCACGATTATCATGCGTGCCGATAATAATGGCGAAGGCGGCATCATGTCGCTACTGGCTTTAAATCTGCGCACCACACGAATTGCAGATCAGAAGAAAATTTTTCTAATTGCGTTGGGGTTTATCGGGGCCTCGCTGTTTTTTGGAGATGGCATTATCACGCCAGCCATCTCGGTGCTTTCCGCCATTGAAGGCTTGAGTATTGCCACGCCTATCTTTGACCGCTGGCTGATGCCGCTGTCGATCGGGATTCTGGCCGGGCTGTTTATGCTGCAACGTCATGGTACAGGTACCATGGGGAAATTTTTTGGCCCCTTAACTTTGCTCTGGTTCCTGTCGATTGGGGCTTTCGGTCTGTGGAGTATTGCCCAGACGCCATTTGTACTTTCGATGGTGAATCCTTATTGGGCTTTTCACTTTGTTGTGGATCAGCCTTATGTCGCATTTCTTACCATGGGCGCGGTGATTCTGACCATGACTGGGGGTGAAGCAATCTATGCCGATATGGGCCATTTTGGCCGCTTGCCGATTCGTATGGCCTGGTTTGTGATTGTTTTACCTTGCCTGCTGCTGAACTATGCTGGACAGGGCGCATTGTTATTACGTCAACCAGAAGCGTTAGCCAATCCTTTTTATATGCTGATCCCGGACTGGGCACTTTATCCAATGATTGGACTCGCCACTGCGGCAGCGGTGATTGCATCTCAGGCTGTGATTACCGGGGTATTCTCCATGGTCAATCAGGCGATTCAGCTGCGTTATTTACCGCGTCTGAGTGTGAAGCATACTTCGGCGGTAGAGCGTGGCCAGATTTATCTGCCTTTTATTAACTGGATGCTGTTTATCTCGGTGTTAATCCTGATCTTGCTGTTTGAAAACAGTGCCAATCTGGCCAGTGCCTATGGCGTGGCAGTCACCATGACCATGCTTTGCGGGACTATTTTGATTAGTATTTTGGCCTATGGATTCTGGCGCTGGCCGGTCTGGAAAGTCATACTCTTTGCTGCTCCATTTTTAACGCTTGACCTGATTTTTGTTGCCTCTACCTCCTTAAAAATTGCTGCGGGAGGCTGGGTACCGATTCTGATTGGTGCGGTGCTGTTTACCATTTTAATGACCTGGAAAGATGGACGTGCACTGGTACTCAGCCGTCTGGAGCAGGATGCCTTACCAATCGAACTGTTTATCAAAAGTATTTCGATGGGAGATGCGACCAAGTTTGTTCCGGGTGAAGCCATTTTCCTGACCGGAACCCCGAGCATTGTTCCGCATGCCATGTTACATAACATCAAGCACAACAAGGTGCTGCATGAACGCAATATTCTGGTGACCGTGATTACCCGGGATATCCCTTTTGTGGCGAAAAAAGATCGCATTCAGGTCGAAACGCTTAGCAAGCATTTTTATCGGGTCTATATGTATTATGGTTTTAAAGACCAGCCGAATATTCCGGAGGCTTTGCAACAAGCCTATGCCGAATGGGGCTTTGAATATGATCTGATGCAGATCAGCTTCTTTATTTCACGGGAGCGGATTATGCATACGGTAGGGGATGGCATGGCTGCATGGCGAGAAAAACTGTTTGTTTCCATGCAGCGTAATACCAGTCCGGTCAGTGACTTTTACCAGATTCCCCCTAATCGGGTAGTAGAGTTAGGTAGTCAGATCGAAATGTAAAATTAAATAGAGGCCCTAGAGGCCATAAAAAAACCAGAACTGTATTCTGGTTTTTTATGCAAGACACGTTCGGAATAGCTGAATCAGGCATCCTTCATAGAATTATTGTGCTGGTTCTACTACTGCGGGCATATCAGGTGTCGCATTTATTGCAGCCTCAGCCATAGGAGCAGTCTCGGGCTGTGCTGAAATGTCAGCAGGAGCCGCTATGGCAGCCGCTTCAGGACTTGCTGGCTGTGGCTGTTCAGGGTTCATGCCGGGTGCAGCTTCAAGCTGGTTAGGCATGGGGTGAGGATGGTTGGCGTTCGGATCGGCCATCGGTGCCTCGGAAGAAGTGGCTGGCATCGGTTGCTGTGCAGGCTGTGGTGGTGCAGGCTGATTGACCAGGCGCACCTGCCCTGAATTGACCAGGCTTTCTAAAGAGCCTTGCTGGCCGTTGACGGTGGTACTAATTTTGGCTTTAGCTAGGCTTTCCAGAGTTTCACCTGGCTGTACAGGTGGCTCGGCAAAAGCAGCCGCACTTAGGACACTGGTAAATAAGCCCACACCTAAAATTTGAGTTAATTTGGAATTCATGCAGACTCCATGATTGTACGTAATTTAAATAGCTTTATACTGTTGCATAGTCATTCTGTTGCCGCAATGAAAGCTACTGAATACTCAGAAAACCCTATTTAAAAACCATCAAAAAATAGACATTTTGTTACAGGAAAGACCTGAATGAGCGGGGTTTGTTTAATTGTTAGGCGAATAACAGGGGCGAGATATACTTCATATACACAGCTTGTTAAGCTCGCCAAAAATCAATATTGATCGGAAAATAGCAGTTGTCAGCATGGCCAAGAAGCAATCTAAACCGAAGAGTGGTGTAACTCCGTTGTTAAAAGGAAATAGTGTCAAAATCATCTTGGGTGTAGTGGCCTCGGTCAGCTTTGCGATTGCATTTGGTCAAGAAAGGCTGGGTCAGTGGGTGTCTTTGGGAACGACGTCAAACTCATCTTGCCTGGCGCAGTTTTATTATGATGCTCCACCTTATCTGATGAAAGACAGTCTGAAAAAAGACAGTTATTCACTGTGTTTTAATGGCTTTAATGTTGGATATTCAGGGGTGTCGAAAACTCCGCTCTGGGTGGCAGAGGTTTTAACGCCTGCACGGCTGAGCCAAAAAATTCCGCGTGAAGACAGCTTCCATGAAGAAGGACGTGTGAAGGCAGTGCATCGCGCGACGCTGGCGGATTATCGTGGTTCAGGCTATGACCGCGGGCATATGGCGCCTAATGCGGATATGCCAACCAAGGCAGCCCAGTATGACAGTTTTTCGCTGGCCAATATGGTGCCGCAAGCCCCTAAAAATAATCAGCAGGTCTGGCGTGAACTGGAAGAGGCAACCCGGGCAATAGTCACGCGACAAAAGCAGGATGTGTATGTGATTACTGGTCCGGTCTTTGCTGCGAAAAAACTGAAAACCATTGGTAATGGCGTCATTGTGCCAACCGCCGTCTATAAAGCGATTTATATGCCAAAAACCGGGGCGATCGGGGCGTATTATGCGCCAAACGATAATTCACAAACGGTTCGAGTTGTGAGTGTCTGCTATCTGGAAGAAAAGCTGGGAATTAACCTGTTCCCCCAGTTAACCGAAGAGCAAAAACGTAATACCTACCATTTACCGTTGACGGCCAGAGCTGTGAAAGCCAGCCAGAAGATTGCCTATTCCCACTGGGATGCAGAAAGCCAGTGTGCCGAAGCTGTGTCCAAGGAAAACTTGCAGGCCTTGCAGCGTGAATTTAAAGCGGTGACCAGCGATAGCCCGACGCAAAATAGAAACACCGCTGCAAGCAATACGACAGAAAGCAATACTCAGACGGCTTTGATCAGCCAGTTGACCGAAGCGATTCTTCAGTTCATTCTGCAACTGCTGAAATAGACTTGCTGTAAAAAGCCTGATTCGGGTAGCATGCAGAGAGTACTTTAGAATAAGCAGATAGGATGGGGCCACTATGTTTAAAGCCTATAAAGATGGCAATGAGTCGCATGCCATTCATGATCTGACAGTTGAAAATGATCTGGACTGTGTCAGCCTGTATGGTAATTTGCAAATTACCAAAGACCAGGCTGGACTCAAGGCTGCCAAAGTCTTGCAGGCGCTGCTGGATGATATTGTTCAGGAACTGGAAAATACCCCTGATTTACCAGAAAAAATTGAGCATGATGAAGCTCATGAAATCGAGAATCCGTTTTTATAAAGAAGTAAACCAGGATCTGGTTAAGGTCGCCTCTAAACTTTTTTAGAAAAAACTGAAGCTGCGACTGGGCTGTGATTGATACTTTTGCTTGAATCCTGAATTTTTCCTTTTTTTAGCGCAGCATCCTCTTATCTACGCTTTTGCACTGGCTAAATAATTAGAACGCCATTGCTGCGGGGTCTGCGCCGTCCAGTGCTTGAAGGCACGCTGAAAAGCACTCTGTTCAGAATAGCCAAGCAGCAGGGCAATTTCTTGCAGGCTCAAGCGTGAGTCCTTTAAATATTGCTGCGCCATCATGCAGCGGATTTCCTGCATGCGCTGCTGGTAGGTTTTCCCCTGCTGCTGCAAATAACGCTGTAATTTGCGTACGGACAGGTTCATCTGCCGGGCAATTGCCTCAATCTGAAACATGTTTTTTTGCAGGCCAGCCAGTATGGCTTGCTGTAAACGTTGATCCATATCGGTGGCATGAGGTAATTTTTCTAACAGGGCTTCAGCCTGCTGTTTAAGCAGTTCCTGCAAGGTCTGATCACCTTGCCGCAGAGGCCGGGACAGCTCTGAAACTGTCAGTTGAATTTGGGCTTTATCCTGATTAAAACGTACCTTGGAACGGAAATACTGCTCGTAAATCATGGTGTTTTTGGGTGGAGAGCGTTTGAAATGAACCTCATGCAGCCGAATATCATGGATATCCAGAATCGATTTGAGAAATTCCATTAACAGGGCAATCGCGACTTCATCGGTGATCTGGGAGGACAGGTTAAAGGGGATATCGTCCCAGCCAATGCTGAGGATCTCATTATGGATAGATATCTGCAAAGGTGTCCCGTCATAGATCAGACGGTGATAATCATGATAACGCATGAGCGCATCGCTCAGGGTTTCACAGGACAGGGCAATATAGGCCAGTATGCCTAAATATTTTGGTTGTACGAGTGCGGCAATTTCCAGGCCGAGTGCTGGGCGCTGCAACTGTTGTTCCAAGGTGGTTAACAGATCATGCCAGATGACATAATCAAAACGCTCCAGTGGCTGAACATCCAGCAATTTTTGTGGTGGCTTCAACTGATATTTATTATAAAAAGCCAGCAGCAAATGACCTAAACCACCATAGACTGAACCCGCATAATCTTTCTGAGTCTGCATGTTTAAAGTTTTTAGTATTTTGTCGTATTTTGTCAATCATATTGAAGTTTAGGGTCAATATCTAGTCTTTTACTTGATCTATAGTAGAAAGAAAAAGGAGAGTCTGATCATGTGGAAAGGTTTTTTGACAGGACTGGTCGTGGCCAATGGTTTTGAGTGGTTTGCCCATAAATATATATTGCATGGAACCCATAGAGCAGGGCAGGCACGTTATAGCCCGGTCCCGGAAAGTATGCGTTCACATTGGGAGCATCATCGTGAAGTGCGTAAAACGGAATTCTCGGATATTGGTTATGTAGAGGGCTACAAGAACTGGCGTACCCGTAATGAAATCGGTTCGCTGGTGGTGGTGGCCAGTGTTTTTGGACTTGTATTTTATCCTGTGTCCAAAGGAATGGTTCTGGCGACCTTGTATAGTGCGGGCAACTATTATTATATTCACCGCCGCGCCCATCTGGAGCCAGAGTGGGCCAGAAAAAAAATTCCTTGGCATTATGACCACCATATGAACAGTAATCAGGATGCCAACTGGTGCGTGACCAAACCCTGGTTCGATTATCTGCTGGGCACCCGGGTCATTTCATCACCCGATTTGCAGGAAAAAAATCCTCTGGGTATTGCACTGCCTGAAGCCTTATCCACTCATTTGACCAGTCTGGCCAACCGTTATTTTCCGGCTAAATGGGCCAAAGTGCGAGACCAGCTGCAATAACATCTAAGTGGTGGATATATAAAATGACAAGCAGTTCTCACTTTTGAGGTGGCGTCGTGTTTTGTCAATAAATAGGGGATCTATTGTCAATATTGTGCTGGAAAATTAACCTATATTGGTGCCTGTCGATCTGCTTGATCTTTCCGGTAGGCACGGAGATAGATGAAGCAGGAGGTAGATGAGATACCAAGTGCTGTAGTTATTCTTGGTTTTATAGGGAGTCGTCAGACTCCTTTTTTTTAGCTGAAATGTGTACTGTTCCAGCCTAATAAGCAAAAAAAGAGCGCATTCTACGCTCTTTTTTATTGGCTAGATTCTTAAATCAAGCAGATCACAGGCGCATTTCAATGCCCTGAGCGGCCATATAAGCTTTGGCTTCCGGAATGGTGTGCTGGCCAAAGTGGAAAATTGAAGCCGCAAGTACCGCATCTGCTCCGCCGTGAATAATACCGTCTGCCAGATGCTGTAAGGTGCCTACTCCACCTGAAGCAATGGTGGGAACCGTGACTCGGTCATTGATGGCACGCATGAGAGGAATATCATAGCCGGCTTTGGTTCCATCGGCATCCATTGAGGTAATCAGCAGTTCACCTGCGCCATAACTGGCCATTTTCTCGGCCCATTGCAGTGCATCGATACCGGTCGGTTTACGGCCACCGTGGGTAAAAATTTCCCATTTGTTTTCGCCAGTTCTTTTGGCATCAATCGCCACCACAATACACTGGGCGCCGAAACGTTGCGAGGCTTCCTGAACAAACTCCGGATTAAAGACCGCAGCCGAGTTGATACTGACTTTATCTGCACCGGCATTGAGCAGCAATCGGATGTCTTCGACCTTGCGTACGCCACCACCGACGGTTAACGGCACAAAGACCGATTCAGCCATACGTTCCACTGTACGATAAGTCGTGTCACGTCCATGATGTGTAGCAGTAATATCAAGGAAAGTGATTTCATCGGCACCCTGTTCATTATAACGACGCGCCACTTCGACCGGGTCACCTGCATCACGGATATCAAGGAACTGAACACCCTTGACCACGCGACCGTTATCAACGTCCAGACAAGGAATAATACGTTTAGCTAGCATAAATTTTTCCAATTATTACAGCCGATTATGAAACTCACCCACGCAAGCGCTACACCTTGGCAGATGGAAACGGTATTCTAGCAAAAATATGTAGGTTTTTTCGCAGGTTTTCTATGTCGGTTTATACCACTTTGACTTTAAAGGAAGTTCAGGAGTTTGCAGCACCGTATGGACTGAAGGTGATCGACCTGATTCCTATTCAGGCAGGCATTCAAAACACCAACTATTTTCTGGTCTGCGAAAACCGGCAATATGTCCTGACCATCTTTGAAGAACTGGATGACAAGGCGGCAGGAGAACTGGTGCCTGTACTGGAATGTTTGGGGCAGGCTGGACTGGCGGTACCAGTTCCCTTATTTCACTCTGGCAAAGCGATTCACCGTATCAAGAATAAACCGGCCCAGATTGCACCGCGTCTGATGGGGGAGCATCCAATATCGCCTACCGTGGCTCAGGTTGAGGCGATTGCAGTGGCGCAGGCACAAATGCATATGGCCTTGCAAAACTTCGAACTGGAGCGCGCCTTTGTACGTGACCATGCCTATTGGTATGGTGTGGCGCTGGATCTCAAGTCCAGTTTAAGTCCGGCAGACAAGGTGTTACTAGGCAAACTTTTAGGTTTGTATGATGCTTTGACTGCGGTCTATCCAGACCGTCCACGCGGCTTTATCCATTCCGACCTGTTTCGTGACAATACCTTATTCCAAGGTGACGAGCTGAAGGGAATTCTGGATTTTTATGAGCTGAATAAAGACGAATTCCTGTTTGATATCGCGATTACCCTAAATGATTTCTGTAGCAATTATCCCGATGTTACTTTAAACGAAGAGAAGGCCCTGGCTTTTCTCACTGCCTATGAAGGTGTCCGTCCTTTAACTGAAGATGAAAAAGCCTGTCTGGAGCTGTATCTGGCCATGGCAGCCGGACGTTTCTGGATGATGCGTTTACAGGTGGCCCAGAAGAATACAACCGAGGGACGTAGCGGGGCAGATATTTTGCAAAAAAATCCAATCGAGATGCGTAATATGCTGATTGAACGTTTAAAGTTTGTCACTGCTTAAATTGATATAGAAAAGGATGGGGCACATGCGTGATCAGGGGCGTCTGGTGGAATGGTTTGATGATAAGGGCTATGGTTTTATTCAGCCCAATGATCAGGCCAAAGACCGCGTGTTTTTGCATATCAAGGATTTTGCACGCCCGGGACCGCGTCCAATTGTTGGCTGTGCACTGGATTATCTGGTAATTCTGGATGAGCGTGGACGTTATCGCGCCCAGCAGGTGATGTACCTAAAAGCCTCTCAAGCCCGAACAGCGTCTGCACGCAAGCCAGCAGCGACCACAGCGCCTTCTCAAAAATTACAGCGGATGCAGATTGCTTGTGTGGTTTATATTCTGGTATTGGCAGGGCTGACTCTGGCCGGTCTGCTCAGTGGTTTGGTATTGTTATTCATCAGCCTGATCAATGCCCTGAGCTATTGGCTCTATGCTCAGGATAAGGAAGCCGCGCAACTCGGTAATCGCCGTATTCCGGAAAATACCCTGCATCTGGTGGCCTTTTTAGGCGGATGGCCGGCTGCCTGGCTGGCACAGCAAAAATTAAGGCACAAAACACAAAAACAACCTTTTAGGCAGATTTATTTTTGTACCATAGCCTTTAATATTATTTTAATGGTATGGCTGATTTCTCCCTTGAATAGTTTTAATATTTAGGAGCAGCCTCGGGAGCATGATGAACTACTCTATTGATAAAGATCCGAATCGAAGCCTAACCCTGATTCTGTATATTTTATATATTGTGGCGATTTTTAGCGCAGGCTTGCTGGCAATCATTGCCCTGGTGATTAACTATGTAAAACGTTCTGCGGTGCGCGGGACAATTTTTGAAAGTCATTTTACCTGGCAAATCCGCACTTTCTGGTGGTATCTGATCTGGAATATCATCGCTTTCATTCCTTTCCTGCTGTTGTTCTTTACCCATGACGATCCGGATCTCTTTACCGGTGTGGCTTTGGGCGCTTCGGCTTTTTGTATTGCCGTGATTGGTTTGTCTTGGATCTGGATTGTCTACCGGGCGATTCGCGGCATTATGCGCCTGAATGATAACCAGCCCATGTATCGTGCTGAACAGTGAATTTCTGGATTGAACTTTTAAATGAAAGCATATTTTTATTGTATTCAGGTTTGCACCTCCTGTACTTGAACTGGCTGAGGTGCAGCTCAAGTACAGAAGGCTGGCTATCCCAGCTTTTCCTTTTTTATTTTTCTGAGGAATTGGGGTTTCCATTCACTGACAATGACACCTAGTACCACCATCAGCCCACCCAGCAGAGCCAGTGCGGGCAGGCGTTCTCCGGCCAGACGGCCAAACAGGCCGGCCCAGATCGGCTCTCCAGCATAAATGATGGCTGCCTGAGACGGATCTACCCGGCGCTGGGCCCAGTTCATAACTAGCTGTATACACGCACTGGCTATTCCCAGCGCGACTAAAATACCAGCCAGATGCCAGTGAAACACTGGCAGGCGGGACTCTCCAAGCCAAGGTGCAACCAGAAAGCAGAATAGGGAGGCAAAAAACAGTTGCAGTACAGTCACCCGCCGCACATTCACCTGCTCGGCAAAATGGCTGATAAAAATAATTTCCAAAGCAATTGCAAATGAACCAAGCAAGGTCAGGATCTGGCCAAAATTCAGCTGAATTGCACCCCAGCCATTTCCGGTTAAAAACACCAGTCCCACAAAGGCCAACAGAACACCTACCCAGGTCATCACCTGCGGTTTTTTACTGAATAGCAGCCAGAGCAGCAAAGGAACCAGAGGAACATACAGGGCAGTCAAAAAGGCCGACTCGCTACTGCTAATGCTCTGTAGCCCCACCGTCTGGGTGGCATACCCTATAGCAATCACCGCGCCAATTACCGCACCGGCCCAGACTTCTTTTAGGGTCATGCCCCGAAGATGCTGAAGTGAGATCAAACTTACCGCAATCGCAGCTGCCGCAAAACGCAAGCCCACAAACAGCACTGGACTGCTAAAATTCAGGCCGTATTGTACGGTAATAAAACTGCCACCCCAGATGATCGTGATCAGGATCAGGGCGATTTGAGGCGCTTTGGCTGTCCAGCCAGAGCGGAGATGATAAACAGATGTAGACATGGGGAAGGAGATCAAAAAAATAGGACAATAAAAAAAGAGGCCCGCAGACCTCTTTCTTCAGCAGTGACGTATTATAGCGCTTCCTGCTCATCCAGCAATAATTGTGCTTCACGCAGGCTTAAAGTCCCTTCATAAATCGCACGGCCGGTAATTGCACCTAGAATACCTGGTTGATCTTTCAGCTGACGTACATCATCCATATTGGTGACCCCACCTGAAGCAATCACAGGCAACCCTGAATATTGTGCCAGAGTGACGGTCTGCTCGATGTTTACACCCTGCATCATGCCATCACGGGCAATATCAGTATAGACAATGCTAGATACGCCGGCATCTGCAAAACGTTTGGCCAGATCAGTGGCTTTGACATCGGTAATATTAGCCCAGCCATCGGTTGCTACCATACCATTCATGGCATCAATACCGACAATGATATGTCCAGCGAATTTCTTGCATGCTTCTTCGACGAACTCAGGCTCCTGAACCGCTTTGGTGCCGATAATTACAAATGACACACCTGCTTCCAGATAATGCTCAATCGTTTCCAGCGAACGGATTCCGCCACCAATCTGGATAGGCAGCTCAGGTTGAGACCTGACAATAGCTTCGACCACCGGCTTATGCACCGGTGTACCTGCAAAGGCACCATTAAGGTCCACCAGATGCAGACGGCGAGCACCTTCATTGACCCAATGCTGTGCTGTTGCAACCGGATCATCAGAAAATACGGTATCGTCTTCCATACGACCTTGTTTTAAGCGGACACATTTGCCATCTTTCAGGTCAATTGCCGGGATGATCAGCATGCTTTCGCTCCTTGCTTAATCTTTAGAATGAATGTGTATCAGCTCATCTTAGCAAATAAAGTCGAAATTTCTAACTGATAAACCGTATGAAAAGAGAAAACCTGTCCGAAGATAAGGGAGAGTTCTGTAATTTATTTCCATTATTTTAGTGATTTATGTAGAGAGTGGTTTTCTGGCAGGCTGAATTTAACAGGGCAATTCCACAGGCACGCTGATTGGTATTGACCGGACTTTATTGGCGATTTTAGCTGCTGTTGGGCGTTCAAGTATTGTGGGGTATTGAAAAATAGAATGCTGAAAATACAGAGCACAGCTAAAAAGCGAATAACCTTTTTAAACAGCTACATTGTGGAATTCGGCCGGATTTTGGGTGTGAGGGAGGTACCAGGAAGGTCTTTGGGTAATAATCCCCGCGCCAGTAGTTCTTCAAACACTAGACGCGGTGCATAGGCATCGGCTGTCGCATAGCTGATCTGGGCCGGACTGAGATGTTTTGTGGCCCAGTTTGAGGTGCTGATATGTTTCGATTTGGGGAAATTGACCTGAAACAGTAAAGCCATGGCATTTTTCAGCCCCACCGGATTTTTTAGGCCAAAATCCCTAAAACATGTCGATAGCTCTATCACGTTGTTCAGTTCAATCCCTCTTTTACGAAAGAGATGGGCATCATTTTTCAGGCCGAAACCGACTTTAATCTGGTCACGGCTGGCAAAAATCGGTTTTAAAAACTGCCAGATCTGCTCGTGCATTTGAGAAAGATAGGCTTTGTCCAGAGTTGCCAGTTGAATCAGATGCGGGCCTGTAGACACTTCACCGGCCTTAAAGGTGGGTTTGGATTCCGAGTCAAAACCGAATACTGTCACCTGTTCAAGCTCCGAACGCAAGGCTTCACATTGCTGCAGACTGTTAATCACGAGGATGCGTTCAGGTACAAGATTTTGAAACCGAGGAAACGTTGCAATGTGTTCTTTGCTTGGTAAGACGGAATGTAAGCATTCATCCATGGCGGCGCTGTATATATCTGTAAAAAACAGCTTAAAACTTTTTAGGATAAAGTGCAAAAAGCAGGGCGGGATGAAAGGCATGGGCAGCTAGAGGAGGCCCATGCTTCAATACTCGGATGATTTAGAGTTTTGGCAGAGAGTCACCCGATATCATAAAAGTCGCTATGAATAATAAAATAAGGACCAGAATATACAAAATAGCCAGTACATTTTCCCAGCCACGGGTAGTACGGGGTTGTCCAAACTGGTTCGCCTGTTGATCCCCAGGTGCAAACAGGAGATAAAGGGCAAATAAAATATTCACCACAGGCACCAGCAGCAGCAGGCTGAACCAGCCGCTATGATTGCGGTCATGCAGGCGGCGAATAGTAAAGACCATACTAAAATAAATAGCCACGCCGTACAGGAAAATAAACAGGATGATTACAGGAGGGGAGAGCGAGTTTCCCAGGGTATCCAGATTTATGCCTGGCAGCATCAAGGCGATAACACACCCGATGAGCAGAAAGAAAAAGCCCATGAGCATATTCCAGGCGAGATAAGAACGACGGCTAAAACGGCCAGCAGGTTTGAATCCAGAATCATGAATGGTATTAAGCATATTATTTCCTTTTATTTTCATTTGTTTTTTTTGGTGAGAGAATCATATAATTATTCTTTGAATCTGAAAAGCTTAAATCTTAGGCAGTAAAAAAGCCCGCATCTCGCGGGCTTTGTTGACGGGGCAGGAATCAGATATTCCAGTCCACAAAGTTTTTCAGTAATTGCAGGCCTGCTGTATGACTTTTTTCCGGATGGAACTGAGTGGCAAACAGGTTTTCTTTATGAATCGCCGTACAAAATTCAAGGCCATAGGTACACTGCGCCGCCACAATAGCCGGGTCTTGCGGTTCTACATAATAGCTATGTACAAAATAGAAACGCGCGTCCTGATCGATATCTTTCCACATCGGATGATCGGGGTCCGCCTGATGTACCTGATTCCAGCCCATATGCGGCACTTTTAAGCCGGCCATCTCCGGGAAGTGCTTGACTGCACCTTCAAAAATACCCAGAGCCGGCGTACCGCCATTTTCCTCAGAATGTTGCATTAACGCCTGCATGCCGACACAGATTGCCAGCACCGGTTTATTAAACACGGCATTACGCACCACGGTATCAATACCGGCTTCATGCATGCCCTGCATACAATCACGCATTGCACCGACCCCTGGAAAGACAATCTTGTCTGCCTGTGCAATCAGCTTTGGATCATTGGTCACATCAACAGTGGCACCGACATGTTCCAGGGCTTTGGCTGCCGAGTGCAGATTTCCCATGCCATAGTCAAGAAGGGCAATACGGGGCATTACAGTGTCCCTTTGGTAGACGCCACTGTATTGGCAGCACGTGGATCAACTTCACATGCCATACGCAGTGCACGGGCAAAAGCCTTAAATACACTTTCAATCTGGTGATGGCTGTTTTTGCCTTTCAGGTTGTCGATATGTACCGTCATTAAGGCGTGGTTGACAAAACCCTGGAAGAATTCAGAAAACAGATCTACATCAAAACGGCCAATGGTTGCACGGGTAAAAGGAACATCCATAAACAGCCCCGGACGGCCTGAAAGATCGACTACGACACGGCTTAAAGATTCATCTAGTGGGGCATAGAAATGGCCATAGCGTTTTAAGCCTTTTTTATTACCGAGTGCCTGTGCAAAGGCTTGCCCCAAGCTGATGCCACAATCTTCTACCGTGTGGTGGTCATCAATTTCCAAGTCACCATCACAATGGATATCAATATCAAACAAGCCATGGCGCTTGATTTGATCAATCATATGATCTAAAAATGGAATCCCTGTGTTTAAGGTGCCTTGACCAGTACCGTCGAGGTTCAAACGAACGCGAATTTTGGTTTCGTTGGTATTTCTTACCACTTCACTGATACGATCTGTCATAGACACGTTCCTCAAATACGTCAAAATGATTGATGTAGAAAATATTTTTCGCCGTGACGACGTCACCGCATATTAGATTGCTCAGGAGGGTTTATCAATGCCTATCACCGTACATGCTTATACTTCTTTGGAAAATGATGAAGTGCGCAGCCAGCTTGAGCGACTGTATGACACCAGCCCTGAATTTAGTGATGGGGCAGATGCCATAGAACAACTAGAGCAAAACCTGGCACAGTATACCCTACTTTATACGGCAGAATTTAATACCAAAATCATTGGTGCAATTTGGGCCACGGGACAAGGTGAAAGCCGGATTCTGGAAAATATTGTGGTGCATCCGGCCAATCGAGGGCGGGGGGTGGCAGAAAGGCTGGTTGCAGAAGCCTGTCGAATGGAAGAAGAAAAAGGCGTAAAAACCTTTGTCCCGGGCTGTGGTGCCATTCACCGTTGTTTGGCGAATTTGGAAAAAATCTAACCAGCCTGCTGTTTGAGGTCAAAAGCTGCTGAAAGGCCGGTGTTGATCCGGTTTTAAGCCAAAATGTTTAATTTAAGCGGGGTATTGGTGGAAAACTAAACATTTGGTGGTTTTTCTTTATTTCGCTCTTGACGCTTGCGGCCTGAAACTGTTTAATACGCGACATTGGCGTGATAGCTCAGTCGGTAGAGCAACGGATTGAAAATCCGTGTGTCCCCAGTTCGATCCTGGGTCTCGCCACCATATTCAAAAACAAATTTAAAGTTTTCAATCCCTGATCCCATCAGGGATTTTTTTTAGATTAAAATTCACTCACTCAATCATTTTTTTCATAATTTTGATTGACTAATGGGTCCAGATACGGCTTAATACACCGCATCGGCGTGATAGCTCAGTCGGTAGAGCAACGGATTGAAAATCCGTGTGTCCCCAGTTCGATCCTGGGTCTCGCCACCATATTCAAAAAAATCCCCAAACTATGTTTGGGGATTTTTTTTATCTGTGCCTGATGTATTTTTCTGTCTGTATGCAGGGTTCATATGCAGAGTCAGTTGGCTAGACTGTTTATAGGCCTGTCATACTCAGCCGAATGACCGTTTATCAGACTTAACAATATCAAGGCATAAAGTTTGTAAGATAAAAGTCAGATATTTTTTACTTTTCTATCCGAGGGGTATGAATGATGACTCTCTTAAAAGCTTTAAACCTCAGCTTGCTTGCGCTTGTCGCAGGTACGGCTACATTCACCCAGGCTGCTCCTGTAAGTTCCGCTTCTGTGGTTCTTCCCACCTTAATTGTGATGGCAGAGCCAGAGCTACGCGCCATGACCGAAATTATTCCTTATCAGGAAGAAGCCAGTCAGCGGGATGCATTAAACCGTTATCTGATGAAAGTCGAACGTGATATTCAAAGTTATAGCGTCGATGCCGACTTTGCCGGAAGCATTGATGTGGTTCGTGCAGCGCCCAAGCCTGATCTTGACAGCCTACCCGTGGTGTTCCGGGAATATGTTCTGGTGGTGGCAGCAGGACTACAATCTGCCGATCCCAGAAAGGGCCTGTATACCATCTTGCAGCCTTTTGGAATTGATGCGAATGCCACTACGGTGCAGATTGTACGGGAGCAGTTTCATCCCAACCAGCTTAACATCAGCCTGCCTTTTACCTTTCGATAATCATTCAGGCCGCTTCCTTCAGCGGTACTGTGTTGCATGAGGGATAAAGAGAGAACTCCTTTCTTTTGTCTCTCAAAATCATGCTGCCTAAGGGTCGTTGAACATACAAGAAAATTCATCGGTCTTGAATTATGCCTGAAAAATGAGCATAGTGTATTGAAGAAACAAGATCTGAATCCCAGACCTGGAGCGTGTGCATGCCGCGAGTTTTTATGATTTTAGCCGGTGCGACCCTGGCTATTTTTATCGGGCTATTTTATCAATATTCAGCACAACAAAAAAATCAGGCTGAGCTGGCCGAATATGAAATGGTGCTGGAAGAGAAAACACAGCAGATTGCAGAGCAGGCACAAAACTGGTCTACACCCATCCAGCTGGAAATTGAAGATGAGCGGCTAGATGGTGATTATGCCATCATGGCTGAATTTGTGCTGGGCCAACTGCGTGACAGTGCCGAGGAACGCAACCAGTATTTGCGTGAACTGAAGGCAGCTAACTGGCAGAATTTTCTGAATATTGACCGCTTAGCCCAGGACCAGACCCAAGGTTATACAGACACTGAGGCGATGCTCAAGCAGGTACATCAGATCGTGAATGATTATCAGCAGAAAATTCAGCAACGTGATGCCGAGCTGATTAATAAGGCTCAGCAACTGGATATTAAAAATCGTTATCGCCAACAACTGACCCAGAATCTGAAAGATAGTCAGCAAAACAGTAATGCTCATGTGATTTTTGAAATAGAAAAACAGAGCCTAGCTAAGGCAGATGCGCTTTTTGCTTTATTAAAACAACATAAATGGCAAAAGAAAAATCAGACTTTTATGTTCTATGAGGATAAAGCGGTGAAAGAGTTTAATGCGCTGTACAAGGACATGCTGGACTTGAACAGGCAGATGCAACAAGTTGCGAGCGCCAACCAGAAAGCGGTTGAAAACAAGCTATAGCCCTGTAGGTAATCACAGGATTGCCACATGACTGTCATCTACTGTTCAAACTCAGTGCTTAAATTGAATATGTCGCACAGATCACGACATAACATTTAAGCAGGCAGGTGAGTCATGCAAACAATTCAGGTTTTTGCTGATATTCAGCAGGTGTACAGTGAGTTTGTCGCAAATAAAATATGTCCAAAACTACAAAGTTTGAATAATGAAGGCAGGAGCCGATTTTTCTTGAATCAATATTTTAAGCTGATTGAGGACTGGCACTATACCGAACAGATTGTAATCCAGTTTAACCAGCAATATTTCAGTCTGGATCTGGGAGGCGCGCCGGATTTTATGGATCAGGAAAATTATATGCGCTGGCTACAGTCAGAACTACGGCATTAATCCAGTTGCCCTATTTATGATCTACCTACACCCAAGCTGTCGATCTAGGCAGCTTTTTTATTTTTCAGGTGTGGTCTGTATCTTGCTGCTGTATCAGTACAGCGTACATAAGCATGATTTTCATTCCGGCCTGAACAGGCTATGCTGAACTCCATAAACCCGTCGCTAGAAGCATGACAGGCGGCGCATGCATGAGATGGAGAACGAGATTGATGCAAGAACTCATTTGTTATAAGGAACTTCCGGTCTGGACACAGCAGAGTATTCCTCAGGGTTTCAAGAATCAGCACAACACCAAAGCAGGTACCTGGGCAAAACTGACAGTCTTAAAAGGTAAGCTACATTTTGCCATGCTGGAAGAATCGGGTAAGGTGCAATCTGAACATGTGTTTACACCAGAGCAGCAACCACCATTTATTGAACCTAAGGCTTGGCACAAGATTATTTCTGCCAGCGAGGATGTCGAATGCCAGCTGCGTTTTTATTGCCGGCCTGATGATTATTTCAGCAAGAAATATCAGTTGAATCCTACCCATTCTGAAGTGCTGGCTGCCATGCCCTATTTACAGGGTGGTCATGCGCTGGATATTGGCTGCGGTACAGGACGTAATGCGCTTTATCTAAGCCAGAACGGCTTTAAAGTCGATGCCTGGGATGTTAACGAAAACAGTTTGCAGACCTTGAGACAAATTGTACAGACGGAGCAAATTGATCACTTGCAGATCCAGCGTCGCGATCTCAACACAGATACCCGCATTACAGGCCAATATGACTTGATCTACTGTACTGTGGTGATGATGTTCCTTGAGGCAAAAACCATTCCGCCGTTGATTGCACAAATGCAGCAGGCCACCGTGCCGGGTGGTTATAACCTGATTGTCTGTGCCATGGATACAGACGATATCCCGGTACAGCCAGACTTTCCATTTAGTTTTAAACCGGGACAGCTCAGTGCTTATTATGAAGGCTGGAATCTGGTGAAATACAATGAAGATATTGGTGAGTTACACCGTGTAGATGAACAGGGCCATCGGATTAAACAGCGCTTTGCCACCATGCTGGCGCAAAAGGTTTAAATAAAATTAAGTTTTAATTCCTGAACATAAATTAAATCCTCCAAAACAAAAAAAGATGTCAGGCAGACATCTTTTTTTATGCTTAAAAATTCTTAAGCTGCTTTTTTAAACCAAGAGAACCAGCCTTTTTTCTCAGCTTTTACTTCGGCTTGAGTCGCTTCGGCTTTTTCAGTAGTAGTTTCTTTTACTTCAGCAGCAGTTTCAACAGTTGCGTCTTTTGCTTCTGCTACTTCTGTTTTTGCAGCTTCAACTTTTTGTTCTGCGGTGGCTTGTGCATTTTCTACTTGAGTAGTTGTTTCAGCTTTTACTGTTTCAACTTTCGCTTCAGTTGCTTGTTTTGCTTCTGTAGCAGTAGTTTGAGCAGCTTCAACTTTTGCTTGCACAGGTGCAACAGCTTCTTTAGCAACAGTTTGAACTGTAGTTGTTGTAGCAGCAGGTGCTACTTGAGCTTCAGTTGCCATTGCAGATACAGAAGTTGCTACGATTGCAGTCGCAAGTACGGTTTTAAGCATGTTCATATAAACCCCTTAAAGAAGTAGGAAAAAAGAGGCTTGATCATACGCGTATAAAATTTAAGTGATTTATAAATAACCTGAATCCTGTTTAAGCCAACTATTCGATTACTCGAATGGTTGGCTTATTTCTGTGGCTCAATTGATATGCGCACAATGAA